>NZ_JABXKN010000039.1:0-3125 GCF_017115065.1 Nostoc sp. JL23 | reverse complement strand
CGAAATACCCAACTACGTTGCTGTTTCTCAGGGGTTTTCAGCATTTCCCTTATAACCGTGGTTATACTCTGGTACAACGATAATTAATCCATCTGCCCGTTCCATAGTTGCAGAAAATTGGGGGTCTTTGAGTGGTTCACCTGCATCATCATTAGCGATCGCTATATTTCTAATATCGATCAATTCGGTTTCTAAGCGATCGCGTGCTGCAACCTGCTCAACGATAAATTTAGCAACGTGTTCACTCTGGCGACCTTGACGAGAAGTACCAAGGATAACTGGAATAAATAAGGATGAATCTGACATAATTTTTTCTCCCTACTGTTGTTGATAATTCCAAAGTAGTCTACCATCCACAAAGAAAGTGCTACCTGTAATGTAGTCGGCATCATTAGAAGCCAGAAACGCGAGTAAAGAAGCAACATCTTGTGGTTGACCCAAGCGACCAAGCGGAATATTTTTTAATTTGATTTTTAAGTTGTTGGTTAATATTTACTAACTCAAACTAGCAGCACCAAAAGTAGCATTAAACTTGCGACACCAGATAGCGATGGATTTGTAGTCTGCTAAATTAATGTTTTGAGGAATAGAATATGTTTGAGCGCCACTATATTTTTGTAACGGAGCTAGGATAGTGTAGTCTCCGTTTTTTAAAGGATACGATGGTGGCTTAGTTGAATTAATTACGTTATCTGAACGATGAAAAATTACTACTAAATCTGGCCCTGATTCAGAAGTCTTAAATGACTCATCAAGCTGTAAAAATGATTTGCCGTCTTTAGTGGTAATACTAACTTTCCCTTGGGTTTGTTGTTCTCCAGAAACAAATGTGCCTGACTTCATAGCAGTTGAATCTGGAAATTGCGCTGAGTTAGCTAACGGTTTCGCCTGAGTTGAAGATACGGGAACAGAGGCATTCACAGCTATAGGACTTTCATTAGCCTGGTTCTTTGAGACTTCGCGGACGCAGCCAACCATGACAAGAGAAGACAAGCCCAGTATTAATAAATATCTTAATTTCATAATTTCAATTCCTCAATGCCTCAATCAGCAATATAGCTGTTGGCTTGAACTTTAAACTGATTATTGCTTAAATAATTTATCTAAGAATTATGAATAGATAAGGATTGATATCTAAAAAACTGATATTTCCCTTAGAAACTTCTTACAGATTTCTCAGCAAAATTTAAATTTTTAGATCACTGATGATTAAATGTAAAAAAAGATACGGTAAGTGTCAATTAATAGCCTGATGTTTGCTTGCTATTTGTTGTATAAATTTACATTTATTTAAGTAAAATTTCATACTTTTTCTGTACAATTAGCACATTTATCTAGTAAAATTTCCCCATCAAAATTATTAGGATATCCAGAGTTAATACCTGGAAAATCCAATATTTAATATTTGATTTTTTAACTTATTTTGCTAAACCATGCAACAAGCATCCATGAGCAAAGCCAATGATGAAGAAATGTTGTTGCAACAGCCTTGGCAGCGCGAGCGGCAAATAATAGCACGTTTGTCCTCTTTGAACTATCGCACTGGTGAGATAGGTAGCTATTTACACAACATTGCCTGTGGAGTTAGCGAACTGATTGCAGTTGATTGGACGGTTGTTACCTTTTGCCAAGAAGGATTTGAAACTGTTCTAGCGAGTAGTCTGGAAATGTCCGAAGATACACCTCGCGTTTATGCACTGCATGGTAGATTGATTGCTACAGTTTTGCAAATTGGGCGCACATTAGCTGTTGAGGATGCTGTGGCTAATCCAGAATATGGTAAACCTGCGCCAGGTTATCGAGCATATTTAGGGATACCTTTGCAAACTACTGAAGGTCAAGTCTTCGGTACTGTTTGCTCTTTTCATCGGCAAGCGAGGGAATTTACAAAAGAAGAAATCCAAATTGTGGAATTGTTCGCTGAACGTGCTGCTACTGCCATTGACCATTACCATCTTTACCAGCAGCAGTGCCAATTTAATCATATCCTGGAGACTGAGGTAGAAAAACGCACCGCAGAACTACAAGCAGCGCAAGCCAAGCTTTTAGAACAAGAACGGCTGGCAGGTATTGGTGAATTTGCGGCGATGATTGTGCATGAAATTCGCAATCCACTAACAACAATGATTATGGGATTGAAGTATTTTAAGAAAACTGTTCTGACTGAAGCTGCTCTTGAGCGATTATCGCTGGCACTTAGTGAGGCTAGTCGGCTAGAAAATCTGCTGAGTGAAATTTTGCTTTATGCCAAACCCCAAGTATTGCAACTGTGTGAATTGGATGTGAATGAATTTATTTGTGAATTACTGATGCCAATGTGCGAGATGCCAGAAGCACTCTCACGGCAAATCGAATTTATTCCAGCGTTACCTACAGTCAAAATCTTAGGAGATAAAGATAAGCTAAAACAAGTGTTTATTAATATTGTTCGCAATGCTTGTGAGGCAGTCTCAGCCGGAGATGGGATTAAATGGGAAGTGGATACTTCGTCTCCTGATAAAATCTGCATTAATGTCTGCAATGGTGGTGAGCCAATTCCTTCAGAGGTTTTGTCAAAGCTAACGCAGCCGTTCTTTTCCACAAAACCAAGCGGTACTGGGTTGGGGCTTGCCATTACCAAACGTATCGTCAATGCTCATGGTGGAGAATTATCCATTGAATCTGACACTGTGATAGGTACTAAAGTGAGTGTTCAATTACCTGTGGTTGTTCTTGAGAGCCTGTAAATGGATGGTATTTTTGACGGCTGGAGCAAATGAAGACAGAACCTAAAAAGTTTACAATTTTGTGTAAGTGGCGATCGCTTATACCATTTCACGAAATTATTGATACAAATCACTATTCTTGCTCCCCCTGCTTCCTCTGCAAGAATCTGTATCAATCATAAAGTGAAACGCTATTATTATGAGACATACACTTATTCCTTCCCATCTGTGCCGTCATGGGTTGTTTGCAAAAAAGGTGACAGTTCTTTATTTAACTTACCTGCGCGGACAAACTCAGCATAGGTATCAGCTTCAATTGCCAGCAATTCCCCTCGCAGTTCTTCGGTTGTAAATTCTTGTAAATTTGGCAAAAGTGTTGAATGTTAAGAAAAATCCGATAAAAATAACCCAAAATATGGT
>NZ_JABXKN010000089.1:0-33821 GCF_017115065.1 Nostoc sp. JL23 | reverse complement strand
TCATACGTATTTACTTATCTTTACATAGTTTGGTTTTTTCACCTCGTCTTACTTACTCAATCAACTTGAAATACGCATTATCATGCTTTTAGCTGGTATTGTGCAATAATATACTTTTTTAATATTTTGACAAAATTCGACTATTAATTTTAAAAATTTTCTTGAATCAAGCCGTTTGATTTTTTATCACTATCTGCATAATATTGATTCGTTTACACCCATAAAGATATAGAAGTAAAGTTTCCCATCATCAAGATAAACAGTATATGTCAATAGCTTCTAGAATTAAGCAAAATAATTCTCGTGAATTTGCGAACAGTACTACAACTAATGCCCTGGATGATGCTACAAAAAGAAGTAGCGAATTAGTCTTTGATGAAAAATATTTACGCTCTAGTGCTTTAAAATTGGCTCAACAAGGACAATATAGTAAGGCGATCGCATTGTTTAGCCTACTAATTGACTACGATTCTAATAACGCCATTGATTTTAACAACCGGGGGCTAATTTATTTTCAGATTGATGAAAAACAAAAAGCTTTGTGTGACTATCAAACTGCTCTACAACTTAATCCTAGATTAGCAGGTGCTTATACCAATCGAGCAAATTATTATGCTGTTTGCGGAAATTTAGCAGCAGCGATCGCCGACTACGACCGGGCAATTGATTTAAATCCTAGCTATGTTCGAGCTTGGATTAATCGAGGCATTACCTTACGTGACTTAGGGCAATACGAAGAAGCTATTGAGAATTTTAAGATGGTGCTATTTTTCGGGCAACTAGAAGCTTACATTTGGGCTGAATATGGCAGGACTTATCATCTTTGGAGTGATTGGAATTGTGCAATTGCTGCTTATAATCGTGCTTTCACATTACTGTCCTCTGTCGATCATAAAAAGGAAGTTTTTAGTTATTGCTTGCATTTACAACTTGAAAGTTGGTTAAACGAGATGTTACTTTCTCAGTCTTCTAATTGTTTAGAAATAGACTGGTAAAGTAGGTGAGTTTTATTAGTTATACACTGGCTTATAACGCAATACGCTTCAGTTACCCATGAAAACTTTAACCTGCATAGGTTGTCAACATTTTCAGGGCATCTCCTACAGTTGATAGCATTTCACGAAAAATTTGATGTAGATGTAAACCCTAAAAGCCTTGCTGCATCTAAGTTTTTTAATTGCGAATTGCGAATTGCGAATTGGTATGAGTCCAGGAAAAAGCAAATTGCATTATTTTTGAATAGCGGCGGCTTGAGATGGACAAGGTACGATGGGCAAATCCCCGCCGGAAGCGATCGCAGAATTAAAAGTATTGGTATGAGTAGGTATAGGTGTCAAGGCTGTTAGCTCCACTGTACCAGACTTGTTAATTACCCAACCAGTAGCTTCTACAATAGTCGGGCTGATTTGCGGAACTTCTAATTTAGGACTTTTACTCCTCCCTAAGTGTGAATTCTCCCCCACACTTATATTCCTTTGTTCTTGAGGATTCAATGTCACCCAATTAACAGTTGCAGTTTGATTAGTGCGAAGCGCTTGGGTTGGTAGAGGTGGCAAACCACCGCGTCCGGTGATGGTAAACGAATTGCCTTTATTTGCTGGGCAGCCTTGAGCAATCAAACCAGAGCGATCTACAAAATTGGCTGGCAATTCCACTAATCCGTTGTTGGGATTGACATCTGGTGTATTGATTTGCACTGTACCATTCAACTGCTGATTTTTGCCTGTGGCAGTGATATCGCTGTTTGGAGTGAGTGCATCACGGAATTGAGTACCAAATATCCCCGTAGCGTCAATTTTCACATTTCCGCCCCGAAAGTCAGTAGAATTAGCACTGATATCGCTATTAGCAAATGCAACTAAAACATCGGTGTCAATTTTGATGTTGCCACCAGTAACATTTTCTCCACTGGCATTAGTAATAATGTTGCTGCCACGAAACAATATTAAATCTTTAGAGTGCAGATTGATAGTAGCTTGCTCAATACTTGGGTCAGTATTGACAGCTTGGGTATTAGCATTGAGAGCAGCGTTATTGTTTAAACGAATAGAGCTAGCATTAATGGTTAAATTACCTGCAATTCCTTGCCCTTGACTGCTGACACTCACCTTTGCCCCATCTTGAACGAGTAATTTCTCAGCATTAATCGTCAGGTTCCCTGCATCTCCGGTTGATCTTAATTCGGCTTGAGTATATAAGCCACTGCTAAAGCGGCTATCAGCAGAGGTGCCAATCAGTTGTACATCGTTAGCAATGACAGTTAGAGAACCCCCCTTGCCTGCTCTGAATGTACCATCACCGACTCTTGCGCCATCACGTACAAGCAAGTGTTGGGTATTAATCGTCAAGTTCCCTGCATCTCCAGTTGAGCGAGCATCTGCAAATAAGCTGCTGCTAAACTGGCTATCAGCAGAAGTGCCAATCAGTTGTACATCGTTAGCAGTGACAGTTAAAGAACCTCCACTGCCTTGTCCAAATGTGCTGACACTCACCTGTCCGCCATCACGTACAAGCAAGTGTTGGGTATTAATCGTCAAGTTCCCTGCATCTGCGGTTGCGTCTCTCTGAGTTCGAGCAAACAAGCCACTAGGAAACTCACCATCAGCAGAGGTGCCAATGATTTGCACATTATTAGCATTGACAGTTAAAGAACCCCCCTTGCCCTTTCCATATGTGCTGGCACTCATCTGTCCGCCATCACGTACAAGCAAGTGTTGGGTATTAATCGTCAAGTTTCCTCCATCTCCGGTTGAGTAAGCATTTGCAAGCAAATGAGCAGAGGTACCATTAGCAAAGGTGCCAATGATTTGCACATTATTGGCATTGACAGTTAAAGAACCCCCCTTGCCCTTTCCATATGTGCTGACACTTACGTGTGCGCCATCTTGCACGAGCAAATCTTGAGTATTAATTGTCAAGTTTCCTGCATCTCCAGTTGATTGGGTTTGAGAAAATAGGCCACTATTCACCTCACCATTAGCAGACATACCAATCAGCTGCACATTATTAGCATTGACAGTTAAAGAACCCCCCTTGCCCGCTCCAAATGTGCCAGTACTCACCTGTGCGCCATCTTGTACGAGCAAATTTTGAGTATTAATTGTCAAGTTTCCTGCATCTTCAGTTGCACGTGAGTAAGCAGTAGAAAACAAGCCACTGGCATAACCATCAGCAGAGATACCAACTAGCTCTAGTAACTCAGTAGCATTCACTACTAACTTTCCACCTTTTCCTGCTCCTAAGGGACTTGCCTGAATGTTTGAACCATCGCTGACGCTAACACGGCGACCCTGCACTTGGATATCACCACTACCTGTGCCACTAGCATCTACTGCTGAAAGTTGCGATAGTTGAATATTGCCAAAGTTTTGCACTCCATCGTAGCTCAAGAAAAAACCTTTAGTTACCGGTGTGAGACTAACCAGACTGTTGTCCCCTACACTGCCTAACTCTATCCTTCCTCCTGCCGTCTTAAGTATTGCTCCCTCTAAGAAAATATCACCACCAACCAAAGCTAGAGTTTGATTGGCTGGCACTCGTAGCGCATCTCTTGTGTCAATCAATTCATCTGTGAGCCTAAAAGGCTGACCATCGCCCTTAACCTGAATCGCTCCTGGATTTACGCCGTATTGCAAACCCACAGGTACATTGATACTTAGTAGAGGTGCAGACTGAGGATTTGTAGCATTGAACTCAAAGCCATTAGCAAATTTCAAGCTACTTGCAGTGCTGGCAACAAACGAACCGCCAATGTCCAACCGTGCATTTTGGCCAAATATAATTCCATTAGGATTGAGCAAAAACAGATTCGGCGTTCCATTTGCTCGAATCACACCATCAATGTTGGAGATTGAACCACCCGTAACGCGACTGAAAATGTTCTGCACATCTGCGGCATTGTTGAAGTAGGCAGAGCCTTTTGTCGGTACAGAAAATGATTGGAAACTGTGGAACAAATTGCCACCCCGCCTTGCGCCGCCTTCAATTTGAAAATTGGGATTGCCTGAAACTTGCGATCGCTCTCCCGCAGGCAGCGTGTTATCGGGAATCACTTGAGCTGCGAGCGGTCGAACACAATCGAGTATCCACAAAGCACTGCACATCAGAACCCATAGACTTAGATGCCACTGACTCATTTTGCTGTCTTACCTTCAGCGATGCTCGAACAAAAATGTTCAGCGCAGTTCTTACATTAAAAATACTTTAGGCATAAAGATTACAGTAGATGACTCAGCAATTGCAAATAATTATTAGATTTTCTTTACAATTGGACTTTGGACAAAAAAGAGTTGTTCGCGGCTATTACCTGCGAACATAAAATGATTAATTTTGTTTATAGTTTTCTGCCTTTTGTTATCAAATCTGCTGACCCTACTAGAGACTCAAGTAGGTAAAGTAATATCACTAAAAAACATAGATTTTTATTGATACTACTTATTTGCTGGAGTTTAGACTAGTTCCCGCTCCTGTGCGCTACGACGATACGTAAAGAAATTTTTCTCACTAACTGCATAATATTGATTCGCTTACACCCATAGATTTATAGAACTAAAGTTTCATATCTTATTCAGTGGCAAATGGGGAGATTCTTCGTCGCTGGTGTCCAAGTGGGGTGTAGGGGGAAAGAAAAGACTATATTTTCTTTCGTACACCCTGAAACGAAACCAAGTGGGTTCAAGCCCCTACCAAAATCGTAGATTTAGTGATTTTTAATTAGTGGTGGGTTCAAGCCCTCACAAATTTTCCCTACACCCTACTTACCCACACCATACCTTGCCCAAAGGGTATTGACCAAGCTAACTATTCACACTTTAAGGAGATTAATTATGTAGTTTCACAAACTTGTCATCAGTGTAACCTTAGTGATCGCTGCCATAACTCAATTGATTTCGGCGTTTGAGTAAGGATTATGAGTTGTATACAAAGGAGTTGTATACAGAGTCAAGAAAAATTTTGAGCGCTAGCTGCATAATATTGATTCACTCATACCCATAAACATATAGAAGTTAAGTTTGACTTCATCAAGGAAAACAATATATGTCGATAGCCTCATCTACTTATCATAATCAACGATGCTCTTTCGTCTGATTTATGAATCTTTCACAGGCTTCAATACCAAGAAAGCAGATACGGTTATTGACATTGCTGATGGTTGTAGTGAAATTCTCGGTAAGTTCATTGCCTAGAATCAAAAACGCTTAGTCGTTGCTACTAAATATTTGTTTAATGCTCTATAAGCAGCATTCTGAATTCAAGGAGTAAAATAATGTCGAACGCAAGAACAATGCACTACGATTTAGAAAATGAATTCGAGAACGAATACGAAGGCGAATTTGAGAACGAATATGAAGGTGAATTCGAGAACGAGTACGAAGGTGAAAGTGAATTTGAGTATGAAAGCGAGTATGAGAGCGAAGCTTTTATTAAAGAAGTACGCGCGCTAGCTCGCAAGTTAGCTCCCATCCTAAAACGGATAGCACCAATTGCTGAGAAAACCGTAGGCGGGGTTGTCGATGGTGAATTCGAGAACGAGTACGAGAGCGAATTCGAGAACGAGTACGAAAACGAATTTGAAAACGAATTTGAAAACGAATTCGAGAACGAGTACGAAGGTGAATTTGAAAATGAGTACGAGGGCGAATTCGAGAACGAGTACGAAAACGAATTTGAGAACGAGTATGAGTACGAATACGAAGCTGCATTAGCTGAAGCCTTTGCAGCTATGGCAAGCCAAGTACAGAGTGAAGCAGAAGCAGAAGCTTACACAGGTGCGCTTGCAGCTACAACCCTTCCGCTGACATCAACTGCGTTGCAACAAGTCTCTCCGCATCTGATCAAAGGTGTTGCCACACTAACACAGACATTACGTAAATCTCCTCAAACCCGTCCGCTAGTGAAAACGTTGCCTACTATCCTTAGAAATGTTAGCCAAATATTAGAACGGCTGATTGACCAAGGCAAGCAAATCACCCCTAGCATAGCATCTCGTGTCATTGCTAGAGAAACACGCAAAGTTCTTAGCAATCCTATGGTTTCTGCCCAAACGCTACTGTCTTCTCGAACTGCGACTACTACTACTAGAGAAGAGCGACCTAGATCACGACAAAGAAGACAACCTATTTCTCGTGCTAGTCGCTAATTAAAGTATTTGCTTAGAGTCCAAACGATTAATGACGCATTAGCTAAAGCGCGAATTTTGAATAAACAAATAGGTGAGAAAATGTCTGAGCAAGAACTAGAACAATGGCATGAAGGCGAAGCCGAATGTGAATTCGCCCACGAGTATGAAAAAGAAGAATTTTTACCACTGCTTGCACGTTTAGCTGCAAAGTTTGCACCAACGCTTATTAGAAAAATAGGTCACTTGGTTAACCGCAAAGGTAAAAAGCAAAAGCACCAGAAAGAATTTGAATTTGAGTCTGAAGGCGAATATGAACTAGACCCCTATATTGCCAAACTGGTAAATAGATTGGGACAAAGCGAAGCGGAATCAGAATCTGAGCTAGAGTTTGAGTTTGAATCTGCCCCAAGTCCCGAATATGAATTAGTGATGGACAACTTGGCATATAGGGCAGCTCAGAGCGAGAGTGAAGCTGAAGCCGAAGCTTTCTTAGGAGCATTATTACCAGTAGCGGCACGATTATTTCCTAGAGATTCTGCTCAAGTGATTTCTGCAATCACTCCATCTCTGATTGAAGGAGTAGCTACAGTCGGTCGGGTTCTACACAAAAGCCCAAAAACACGTCCACTATTACGCACAGTTCCCCACATTGTCAAAGGAACAGTAATAACGCTATCTCGACGGGCAAATAGAGGTCAACCGCTCACGCACACAACTGCTCTGCGGGTACTGGCAGATCATACAGCTAGGGTTTTAGACAATCCCAACAGGATTTCTCAAGTGATACAGAAATCGCATCTAGCACAGCATCAGGTGTTAAACAATACTACGAATTTTAGTGACAACCTATTGCACAACAAGAGGAGACACCATAAGTCCTTCAATAGCTCACCGATGGAGCAAGCCCCAAGTTATTCCTCTCCTGTACCTAATCGCAAGCGTCGCCATATTTCCCCTTAGAGCCGCTCGTTAATCAGTCCAACTGCTGCAAACAGAATAGTAAAAATATGAACGGACTTGCAAAAACGCCAACACAATTAGGTGTAAAAAATGTTGCTCAGTCAAACAATCTAGCTGGTTTTGGTTTTGCTCAAAAAACTCCCCGTACAAATTCTAAACAGACTCTGGCTAGTTTAAAACCTTGGCTAAGGGTACAAGCACTAAATGTTACTAGACACGCAGCAGCTTTGCGTCCCTTTCGTCAAAATGAGTTTGGTACAGATCCGGCTAGCCCTACTGATGCCCAAATTAATGCGGTGAATCAACTGATAGCTTCGCTCAGAGTTCAGCTCATGCAAATATCCAAGCAAGTAACTCTGGCTGCTGAAAGTCCTATGTATCAGATGGATAGTCAGCGTCTGCAAGAATTGATGATGACCGCAGAACATGCTCATGATTGGGTTAGAGCAATCGAGCAAATTTGGGATTTCTATTTTGAACTGTTTGGACAAAGGCAAAGCCAATTCAGTAACTGGTTATTAGGTTGCGATCGCATTGCCTTAGATTGCTACCAAGATGTCTACATGGGTTTAGGAGTAGCTAGGTCAATTCCAGCACCCGCGCCGTTTTCATATGTCAAAACAGGCTTTTCTCCAGCCACATTTCGACGTGGTATTCCCCTCTCAAAACTGAGTCAGCAAATCAATCCATTCCCATTAATTCAGCTACCCTATCACCGCCTAGTCAATCCTTGGACATTAGGAGCAATTTTGCACGAGGTTTCTCACAATCTGCAAACAGATTTAGATTTGCGCCAAGTGATTCCGCGGGCAATTAGAGAACGGTTGCTGCAAGCTGGAATGAGTCGTAATGTTGCTGCTGTTTGGACTAAATGGCATAGTGAAACTTTTGCAGATATGTCTGGTTTATTGTTGGGAGGCCCAGCGTTTGTGGCATCTTTAATGGATATTGCGGCGCGATCGCCCAAAGCAACTTTGTACTTTAACCCTGCTAAACCTCATCCGATCCCTTACCTGCGGGTGTTCATCAACATTGAGTTAGTACACAGAATGGGATTTCCTCAAGAAGCTCAAAAATATCGCCGGATGTGGGAGCGCATTTATCCCAACTCTCGTGCTGGTAACATTCCCTCAGAAATTTTACGCACATTCGGTAAAGCTCATAAATTAGTTGTGGATACTATCTGCTTTAGCGAATACGAACAACTGGGGAACAAAACTTTAGCTGAAGTAACGGGATTCAAACCCCAACACCAGGAGATGGTTGAGGAAGCAGGGGAGCGTCTAGCAACTGGTAACGATCCGGGGATTATTCCAGAGCGGTTGTTAATTCCCGCGTCTCGTTGGGCGCTCGACAACCGACTAGCAGAACCAAGAATGATTACGAAAAACTTTTACGATGCCCTAGCAAGAAGATAGTAAGACTTATAATACCAATTTGCTATCGTTTTTTGGTGAATGTATAAGTCTTAAATGAACTCGTTTGGTTGAGAATTTGGGAATTTACAATGCATCCCCAACTAAAAACGTAAAATCCAAACCGGAGAAATAATTCATGAAAATTTATCGTATTCGTGGACAAGTTTCACCTGTCCAAGAAAACAACATCAAAACTGAAGTTCAAACTCTGAAAAACTCTATTAAAGAGGTTGAAACCAAAATAAAATCTGGGAATAGTTCTAAGGGTGGAATTAACTTAGAGACTCAGCTAGGAGAACTAAAAGGAAAATTACGAGCCGCTCAAGCAACACTCGTAGTTGCAGGTCTTCGGGTCGAAATGTGGGATAATGACGAGAGATTGGACGATCGCCTTGGTGCTGGCAAAACAGATTCTGTAGGCTTGTTTGAAATTAAGTTTACAGATGAAGACTTTCGGCAAGGCTTTTTAGGTCTGAAGTGGACACCTAATATCTTCTTCAATGTTTATCAAGGCAGAGAACTTCTTGGTTTTAGCGAAACACGAGAGAATCTGACTTTGCCATCTGAGGTAGAGGAGCCACCTTTACCCTTGAATCCTGCTTTTGTTATTTTTAACGAAGACGAAACCCCCAGCGATTACATAATTGCCAACGTCACAATTGACCTAATTGATGACGGTAAAGTTGAAGAACGCCCCAGACAAGATTATCAAGAACAACCCATCACTGTTTACGATATTTTACCAACTGCAAACTCAACATTCAAATTAACTACGCAAACTTCCTCACTGACTAATATCGATAATAATAACGGTTCGCTAGAGCAGATGCTAAACAGCGTATTAAGTGAGGTGTTAGGGCAAAACTTTAAAGGCGATCCCAAAGCATTCGTAAATACTCTAAATCAAAGTTTTACACCCAAACAAACCAATGGACGCACTGAGTATGAATGGTCTCCCCGTACCTACGTTGGGGTACAGAATGACCTTGGTGGTACTGTTAGTGGCGCTCAAGCAAGTCTCTACCATCGTGCCAAGATTGCATTAAAAGACGCAATGCCTTTGTTGGATAAGCTTTATTCGCTAAATCGTGCGGCGGATCGGCAAAATATGGAAGCAATGCGGGCCATTATTCGCACTGAAATGATTGAGTTAGTTAATGAACTTGGAGCTTCAGGTGGCCCGCGCGTCCAGCGTGTTGATAATTTGTTCCAGGTGCTGATTGGTAGTGCTGAGGATGACGACTCAGACGAAATTCGAGGACAGCTGAAAAATCTTGCTGATGTTTATGGACTAACTTGTGATCGCGTTAATACTGTTGATGAAGAACAAAACTATGGGAATTTCTTGATTATCCGCGACTACCTTGTTTCTCTAAGAGGTAGTTGGAATGATTATATTGAAGATTCTGAGAGTGGAGCATTTGTAGGGCCACAGCTTGTATTGCTATCGCAAGCTTTATCAACTATTGCCGAATCAGTTCAAGATGTCTACCGAATTATGGATATGGTTTTCTTGGGTGCGGCAGACAGACAAGCAATTTCCATCGACTTTAAAACAGTCAAATCTCCCTCTGGAATGCCTATTGATGAAGCTTTTCCATTACCAGATGGCACTGCGTATCTGAAAAAGGATTTAGCCAAACTAGTGCCTCCGATGACTGTGGAAGGTTTGCTAACTTGGGCTTGGCGTTTTGGAGCAGAGGAAGGCCCGGCACTGGCGAAAGCAGGAGGTAAATTAGGTATCGCCGAAGCTTTAGCAGAAACAGCCGAAAAATTGATGATTTTGGTACAAGCTGCTTCATTCACACCTGTACGTAACACAGCTTTTAGACGCGAAGGTGTTTTGCGTGCCCTCAGAGATTTATCGTTCCAGTTATATCAGGTTAAGGAACTGGCCAAGCAAATTATTCCACCGTCAACAAATAACCAAGCAACTGAGCAATTATCTACAGGTAAAATTTCTTCTCTTAAAAGAATTGCTCCTTCTCGGTAAAGACTTTGCTACAAGTCTAAATACTTCACAGTAATCCTTTCAATATTTATTGGTAATTGGTTATCGGTCAAAAGGTAATTTTTCTTGCCCTATTACCCATTTTCCATTACCTATTACCCCAATTTAGGAGACTCACCATGTCAACGGCAGGAGAAAATCAAAGTTTATACGATCGCGTTGCTGCGCTCAAGGAAAACCTCACAGAAAAACTCGGCCCCCAGCTGATTCAAAATCCTCAACTTGCAGATGCTCTCACCGATCGGCTTGAGGATATGCTTGAGGAGGTGGAAGAAGCAGAAACCAAAATTGCACCACCACCAGATGGAGGTTTAGCAGAATTAATCGGTCTTGGCAAAGAAGCAGCTGCTAAGGTGAATTCTGCGCGGATGCCTGAAAAGGTGGACGATTACGACGAGCAAATTGCCTCGGAGCGAATTCTAGCAGTATCTGACCTCTACTATATATATCAGCACGAGCGGATGGGCGTGTTTCGCGCCATCAACAAACTTCAGGAATTGTATTATGCAGGTGCTGTCAGATTATCCACTGGTGATGGTGCTTATGGTCTGTATCGCTTTGACCGCCGCAGCGTTTTGCGCTTTACTAAAAAAGAACGATTTCAGGCTTACCGTCGCGTCTTAGGTTACACCACAGTCAGACCAGCACCTAGCGCCCAACCTAATCAAAAATTTCATCCTTTGTTTACTCTGTTTGTTAATAATGTGGCTGAGTTGTGGCGCGATAAACGCATTTCTGATGTGATTCGAGATAGAGCTTTTGACCCTAGTTTTGGCAGTATTGCCACCGTCAGACGAGCGGGTTTGGATCTGCGAAATAACTTGAAATGGGCTTCTTACGGTCACATTAATGTTTTGCGGATTGAAGTCTTACAGCTTTTGGACGAAGCTTTTAGAATTCTCAACTCAGATGATATCAAAAGACTCTTTGGTGCAGATGATGCTTGGGATGTGATTGAAGAAGTGATGAGCCGCTATTTTAACGAGCAAATCGATGCTTCTCAACGTCACCGGATGGCTGTTGCTGGACGCGATATTATCCGCTGGTTAGCTCAGAAGTATATTCTCAATAATTCGCGGGCTGAATTTGAAGCTCTGTTGCGAGAAATTGCAGATGTTGCCGAAGAATGGCTTACCAGTGGTGAAAGTTTGGGCATTGCTTATCGAGGTCACGTTCAACGGACTGTGCCTTATGAACCCCGTCAGATTAACGTTAGGGATTGAACACGAAACAACAATTACAAATTAGTGAATTTCTAAATCTTGAATAAAAGGATAAAGTATTATGTTGGCTTCCAAAACATCAACAAAACCCTCGTTAGTGTGGCAAGGACTCACGAAAGATGGCTACACCTTGCTCTTAACTCGTGTTGGAGTAGCGAGGATTACGTCAAATCTAAAACGTACTGGGTTAGAGAATCTAGTTCAAAGCAATAAGAACGCTAATCTTACAGACGCTATTGTTCGTTCAGTTGCTCAAATTGTTAGCAATGCAACTCGTTTCAAAACTCAAGAAAGTTCCTACTTAGATCGACAAATTCATGTTTTTACAGTACAAGGCAAAAGGAGAAATTTTCAAATATTGACTCAGCCGATAAATAATAAGTATGCAGGAATCATTTTCATTCGTTCTCAGCCTAGAGGAATCGAACAAGAGTGGGAGCAAGAATCCGAATCTGGTCAATCGGAGATAGAACAGACTTTGCAAGAAGGTGAGTATGAGAGTAGGCCTAACAAAGCTAAAAAGAGTCAGCTTAAAAACTCTCGAAAAACCCGCCCACAATCGCAAGGAGATAATGTGGCATTTAATATCAATAAAGGACTACTTTCAAATGTGCTAAATCAGGCACGTCAATCAAAAAAACCTGTAGCAAGAGACGCTAACGCACTACTAAAGGAAATGGATACGAACACTTGGCAAATTCTTTCTAGTGGTCACGTTGGGGGATTGGGTGGTCAAGGACGAGCAGCTGATCCAAGACCTCATATAACCTTGCAAGTTGGACGTACGACCTATCACTTGCACTATGCGTTTACAAAGAATCAATTAGTCATAACTGACATAACTAGATAGCTAAAACTGGAGATACGCTGCTATGGGGAAAAACCTACTTAATAACTGATTTTTAGGACATCAACACTGCTATTAAACCCAACTTCAAACGCGCTTGAGTGCAGTTGATTTGAAAATGATTGCGTAAGTTCCAGAAATTACAAATTTGTCAATCTTAAATAAAAGGATAAAGTGTTATGTTGGCTTCCAATACATCAAGACAACCATCAGCAGTATGGCAAAGTTCAACTAAAGATGGT
Source organism: Nostoc sp. JL23 (assembly GCF_017115065.1). Taxonomy (NCBI): domain Bacteria; kingdom Bacillati; phylum Cyanobacteriota; class Cyanophyceae; order Nostocales; family Nostocaceae; genus Nostoc; species Nostoc sp. JL23. Next base: position 20,999 of record NZ_JABXKN010000089.1, on the reverse strand, counting down.
CATACCTTGCGATTGACTCGCTCTGTGTTGACTCAAATTATTTCAAACCTGAAACAAACCGGATTAGAGCATTTAGTACATAGTATCCGTAGTAATAACAAAAGCAGCTTAGAAAGTGCTGTTGTGAGTGCGATCGCTCAGGTTGTCAATCATGCAACCGTTTCAGAAACAGTATCAAGTCGAACATTTGGTCGAAATCTGCAAACCTTCACAGCAATTGGCAAAACGAGAAAGTATCAGGTTTTAACTCAGCCAATAGATAATAAGCAAAGTGCAATTGTTTTCGTGCGATCGTGCCCCATTCAACAATTGTTGAATGAATTCGAGTACGAAGGTGAGTACGAAGGTGAATATGAGAACGAAAACGAAGGCGAATACGAGGGTGAGTACGAAAACGAAGGCGAATACGAGGGTGAGTACGAAAACGAAGGCGAGTACGAGAACGAATATGAAGGTGAGTACGAAGGGGAATACGAAGGCAAGTACGAGAACGAATATGAGTATGAAGGAGGAGCAAGGTTGGGAAATTTACCCCCAGAAATGGTAGGTGCGATTGCGGGGCACTTGGACAATAAAAGCTTAGGAAGATTGTCACAAACAAATCATTATCTCAAGAATTCTACGCAAAATGACCGAACAAATCGAAAAAGAATAGCAGATTTAGACAGGCAACATAGGATTGCACTCAATCAATACAACCGAAGACTTAATGAACATAGACTTCGGGGTGGTCATGATGAAAAACTTAGAAGAGGGCGAGAGAAATTACGAGGAATCGCAGATCAGCATAATAAACTTCGGCAGATATTAAGTCCACAGATACAAGAACAAGTGCCAAAGCTTCAACCCCTAAACAGACCTAAGAAAAGAAGATGAGTGCATTTGTGGTATTGTCTGTGCTTTAGCAGGAAGTTTCTTTGAAGTAATAACTCAATCTGAGTGATGTAACAGAGAGCGATCGCGCTTTTGATCCTAACTTAAGCAGCATTGCGACTAATCATGATTAGACATCTCCGAAAAAGAAGATAAAAGCCTTGTGCAGTCAGAGTCGATACCTCATTTCCGAAGATGTCTATTCTATCATTTAAGGAGAACTAATATGTTTGCTACAACAACTCCAAAATCTGCTCCTGTCCTGTGGCAAGGAGCAACACAGAATGGCTACACTTTGCGATTGATTTGTTCTAGACTTGCAAAAATAGTGTCAAATCTGCAACAAACGGGATTACACAGTCTAGTTCGGATTAATCTGAACGTAACTGTTCACAGGATCTGAAACACTACAGTCAAAAATGGGTTACTGAGATCAATACCTCTGCCAATTTACGAGAGTTCAACGCAAAAATCTGGATTAATAAAATAAGATCAAGGATTTCAGTCTCGCATTTTTAAGATTTCACGGACATATAGAAAGCCACGTTTGCGATGGCGCAAGCGCCTACCGTAGGTGATCGCACCCAAGCTTGGAAATTTATGTGAAGACAATAACTCTATTACATTGGGCTTCTCTCTTCATTCTCTTATTTTAGCTAAGGTATTGAACAAGCTAAACCCAAAAGTGTTGAATGTTAAAAATAACCCGATAAAAATAGCCCCAAATATGTTAATTTTTGGGCGGAAAATTAAGGTATATCTATTTGATAGTGATTATAAATTCATTTCCCAAGATTGTCAAAGGTATCTTAAGAGGACTGCCAAAAAACGATTATCCAGTATTGAACAGTCGTCTGTTCTTTGAGTGCTGGTTATCTTATGCTATGGATAACAGCTTAACAAGTATGCGAGATTTGTTTAACAGATTAAACAACACAGGATTTGAGGTAGATATTTCTACTTTCTCTAAAGCAAATTTACATCGAAGCCAAAAACCATTTCCAGAAATTTACCAAAAATTAAATGAATTAGTACAGAAGAAAGTTCAAAAAAAATTACACGATAAATATGCAATTTCTCCAATTGACTCAACAATTATTGCTCTCACCAGTAAGTTGTTATGGATACTAGGACACCATCAAGTAAAACTTTTTAGTTCCCTAAATCTATCTACTGGAAGTCCATCAGATAACTTCATCAATTTTGGGCATGACCATGATTATAAATTTGGTTCTAAAATGATGTCTAGTTTACCAACAAATGCTGTTGGAGTAATGGATAGAGGATTTGCTGGACTAAAATTTATTCAAGAATTAGTACAAGAAAAAAAATATTTTGTCTTGCGGATAAAAAATAATTGGAAACTAGAATTTGAGGAATCAACTGGGTTAGTTAAAGTTGGTGCATCTGATGATGCTCAAGCTTATAGAGTGATTAATTTTTGTGATTTAGAAACCAAAACCGAGTTTCGCTTAGTCACTAATTTACCTGAGTCAGGAGATGCAGCAGTTACTGATGATGAAATTAGGACATTTATCGATTACGTTGGGGAGTCGAACTATTGTGGCAGTTTTTAAAAATATATTTAAAACTTGACAAGTTAATTACTAAGAACGTCAATGGTATCACCATACAACTTTACATTAGTTTAATAGCTTATCTAATTTTACAAATATTATCTATCCCACAACAATGGGGACATACGCTATTAGATAAATTCCGCTATTTACAATCTTGTATGTGTCAGAAAATCAGTTATGTTCATTGGTTTGAGGAGATGATGTCATGTTGACTATTTTAGACTTTTTAGAGTTAGTGTAACTAGGTATGTAAGGTTTTGTATCAGAATTCAACATTTCTGAGCTAAACCTTATGTTAAAAAATCTTAGTTTTTAAAGGAAAAGAACAATGGCAACTTTTACAGAAAATGGTCTTGTTAGCGTTCATCAAAAACAGGAGAAATCCTCTACTAACAACAAAAGTAAAAAAGTAAATACTCAAGATTCCATATTTCCATCTATTCCCCGACTGCGTAAGGTTTTCGAGTTTATTGAAGTGAATTATCATCAAAGTATTAGATTAAAAGAAGTAGCTCAAGCAGTTGGTTATTCCTCAGCTTATTTAACCGACTTAGTACGAAAACTTACCGGAAAAACGGTCAATAATTGGATTATCGAGCGTCGGATAGCAGAAGCAAGCACCTTGCTTTTAGAAACTAATGACTCCGTTGATAATATTGCTTTAAAAGTAGGCTATCAAAATATCAATCATTTCTACTGTCAGTTTCGAAATTACTATCAAAATACTCCTTGTGCTTGGAGAAAAATACAGCGTTCTCACTGGAATGGCACTAAGAAAAGCTCTAAGGTATGCAGAATAAGGGTTACAGCTTTTAATGCCAGAGAGCGCAGTAATTAATGGCACAAGTAGGTGCGATAAGCCTGACGGCATGGCTAACGCTTACCGCTGATGAAGAGATGATGCACAGTTGCCTAAAAAATTTTTAGAGGTAGAAAAAGCTTACTCGTCCGTGAAATACTTTTCTGAGACGAGCAAGCTAACATCATAAATACTACTGTGACACTAAGAGTACAAATCCTCAAGGATAAATTCAGCCAAAGTCTGGGGCTACCTTTTAAAGAACTATTGCCAGAATCTGCAATAAAACTTGCAATATCTGAGCTAAAAATCAAATATAAAAAACGGTTATTTGACCCATTCGTAACTTTATGGGCATTTTTATCTCAAGTATTAGATACAGACAAAACTTGTAATAATGCTGTGAGTAAAATAATTGCACATTTGGCTGAGTCAGAAGTAGAAGTTCCCTCAACAGATACAAGTGCTTACTGCCAAGCACGGGCAAGATTACCAGAAAAATTGTTAGAAAAAATTTTCAATTATTCAGCACAAAAACTGGAAGAGAAAGTAACCCAAGAACATCTATGGTGTGGTCGAAATATTTTAGTGATAGACGGCTCGACGGTCTCTATGCCTGACACTGTAGAAAACCAAAAAGAATACCCACAACCCAGTAGTCAAAAGCCGGAATGTGGATTCCCAATTGCCAAAATTGGTGTGATATTCAGTTTAGTAACGGGAGCTGCCGTTGCCTTGTGCATAGATGTTCTGAACACTCATGATATTAAATTAGCTAGAAAACTGTACAGTTTTCTCAAACCTAATGATGTGCTTGTAGGGGATAGAGCTTTTTGTGCTTACGCCGATATGTTTACTATCAAAAAGTTTAATTGTGATGTCGTGTTTCGTAAACATCAATCTCGCACAACAACTATGCGAAAAGGTAAAATTATTGGAGATTGCGACAAATTAGTTACTTGGTATAAGCCTAAAACTTGCCCAAAAGGATTGGATAAAGATGAATTTAATGCTTTACCTCCTTCAATAACTGTGCGAGAGATTTACTATTATATTGTTATTCCTGGTTTTCGGACTCAACAAGTTAGCTTAATTACCACTCTTTTAGATGGATCTTCTTATTCTACTCTGGCAATTGTTGGACTTTACGGCCAACGCTGGGATGTTGAACTAAATTTAAGACATCTCAAAACTACCTTGGGTATGGATATTCTGCGATGTAAAACACCCTCAATGATCCGCAAAGAAATTTACGTTTATTTGCTGGCTTACAATCTACTTCGTAGCTTAATGTGGTCGGCTGGAACTACTTATACTACCCCTCCAAATCGCCTATCACTGCAAGGTACTCGCCATCATTTAATTAACTTTATTCCCAAATTATTAGCAGCAACTTCTCAAAAACGCCACCAAATTTATCGCACTTTGCTAAAAGTTATTGCTCACAAGGCTGTTCCTGACCGTCCTGCTAGAAACGAACCACGAGTCCGTAAACGCCGCCCGAAAGCTTATCCCTTAATGACCAAACCCCGGCACGAATTACGAAAGCAGTTGCAAACTGCTTAATACACAAGCGTTTCGGCTTTTCTTAGTGCCATTCCGTTCTCACTGATTGTTATAATGATACCCTAAAATATTACCTAACTATTAGCCGCTAATTAATCAACTAATATATTATCACGCATCTGATACGCTTATTATGCAATTTGTAAATAAGCGGATTTTTCATTGTGAGAATAATCTAAAAATATTTAATACTTAATTAGTCTCTTACCTAAAAATAGTTAATTATCAATCCAATTACTAAAGAATAGTATTGATATTAAGAAAGAGCAAAAGGCTCAACAAGCAAGCTAAACCTTGCCTTTTCCAAAAACTTAACTTATCAAAGGATAAAATCATGTCTACTCAATTGAATCTACAAGCTACATTTTACAGCAGGGAAGAAACACAAGGACATGCACCTGCGACTGGCATTTTTGGATCTACATTACATGAAGCACTTAGTGGTCAAGGGCATCTACAGTGCGCTATAGACCCAAATGTTATTGCCCTGAAAACAAACTTTACTTTGATACTTTGGGATGGAAGCCAGGTTCAAGCGGCAGCACTAGATACGGGTACAGCAATTCAAGGTAACAAGATTGATATCTTTGTTGATACTAACAGCGAAGCTATCAATTTAGGTGTAAAGTCTGTCACGGCAGTTTTAGACAATGGGGTAGGTAATGATCCTGATAGTCGAACCTATACTGTTCAACCGGGTGACTTTCTCTCCGCGATCGCCCAAAAATTTTACGGGGATGATAGTGAACAATCGTGGAGAAAAATCTACGATGCAAATAAAGCCGTAATTGGATCTGACCCTAATCAGCTTCAAGTTGGGATGATACTTACCATTCCCTAATGCCACATAGCCAGAAAATAGTGTTTGCGCTTAACAAGGACTTGAAGCGTACACCCGGATTTCTCACAAAGCCAGAGAAAAGAGGAGTCAAAAACTGCCAAAATGTCTATTGCAAATGAATTCCAGCAGTTTTAAGCATGACTTCTCAGAAAACAGATTGTATACCGGAATAGTTCAAATTTGAACAAGTAAAGTTATCTGCAATCGTAGTTAATTTTAAGGGTGAGACAGTAACATCTGATGCAGGATTAACCTTAATTACAGAACTTGTAGCTTTCTGTTTTTACTTTGGTTTATCCTGCTCACTTATCCAATTTAATCATGTATCAATTAAATTATCCTAAATTTTGTTCACTCCCATGATTTTTTCACTTGTGAGAAATCCGGGTAATGTATGTTCAAATGGCTATTGTTAATAACTGTTACAATAACCGATCTGCTGCATAAAAACAAGGTGATAGCTTGATAAAGAGTAGTTGAGAATTTCAAAATATTGATGGTTAACTACTTGTAATCCAAATAGAAGTTGCTATACAGATAATTTGTATGCAAAACAACCGTTTTGAATAAGCAATTTAATGTCAAATACTTATGATGAAAAACTTTCACAAAACATTGACAGTAATAGTGATTATAGCAACCTTCACAAGTGGCTGTAGGTCTAAAGATGAGTATAAAAAATTCGCCGAATCTGGAAAAGTTTTTGCTGAAGCTACTAACTCTCTATTAGACACTGCTGGCAATATTACAATCAATACAACATCTGAAAGATTACTAAGTGATAGAATAACTACCAGAGAAGGTAAGCTTAGTAATGAAGCCACTATAAAGTTTTTTGAGCGTTACAGAGAATTATCAAAAAAAGATAAAGAACGCCTTGAACTTATCAAAGAGCTTCGCAATCACAACCAATTTTTACAAGACTACTTTAATAAACTCATACAGTTAGCTGATTCTGACTCTCCTGATAGAAGTAAGGCAGCACTTGAGAGTATAGCCAACAATTTACAAAATAGTGGCAGCAAGCTGATAAAATTAAGTCCTATCAAAATTGATCGGCTACCATCAGTAACTAAAATAGTTCTTGATGCTCGGATTCGTGGCGCACTTAGAGAAGAATTAGAAAATCGTAAAGACATTATTTATCAAGAAATAACAATCCAAGAAAAATTGTTAAAACTAATCAGTGATTCAATGAAAAATGAGATAAAAATACTACAAGACTTACAAGAATATCGCCTTGTTATAAAACCCCTCATTCAGTTAGAAGACTTGGATAAGGATACGTGGATAGAAACAAGATATAAGGTTTTGATACAGGATGCTGAAATAATATCAAAAATTAATAATGTCAGTGATACTTTAACAAAATTTAAAGCAATTTTTATCGCTTCAATAGAGGGAAAAATAACCAGTAACCGTCTCAATAATTTCATTCAAGAAACTAATTCATTTTCAGCATTTTTTTCTGATCAAAAATAGTTATTTGTTAGGAGAATTTAAATCATGTCTATTAATTCGGAAGTTGAAGCTCAAGCCCTTTTGGAAAAATTAAGACAATGTGATGCGAAACTTAACGATCCAAGAATTCTATTTACAATTGAAAATGAAAGGAACCTTGCCAAAAGAGAAGCTTTTAATGAAGCACGAGCTAAAATTGCTACTAAAATTGGAGAAATAGAAAATAAAAAAATCTCCGAATTATTGGCAGGTCTAAAATCAAATGAATCTTTACTCCAAAAAGGAATAGACAACTTAAACCGTGAAATTGAAACGGCTAATAATATAGCTGAAATTACAGAGACAATTGATAAAGTCCTTAGTATTGTTACTACGGTGTTGACTCCTGCGCGAGGAATCGAAAGTCGGAAATTATACGCTTTGCTTGTGGGTATCGATAATTATCCCCAGCCAATTAAGTCCCTCCAAGGGTGTGTAAACGATATTACAGCAATAGAAGAGTATCTAAACGAACGATTTGACAAACAAGAATACCAACTGTATTTACAAACACTTAAAGATGAACAAGCAACCCGTGAGGCTGTTATTGATGGCTTTCGCAACCATCTTCTTCAAGCTGGAGAAAACGATGTAGTTTTGTTCTATTACAGTGGTCATGGTTCTCAGGAATTAGCACCAAAGGAATTTTGGCACATAGAACCAGACCATCAGGATGAAACTTTAGTATGCTACGACAGCCGTACCGAGAACGGCTGGGATTTGGCAGATAAAGAATTGGCACTACTAATTGCGGAAGTAGCAGAAAAAAAGCCACATTTGACCATTATTCTAGATTGTTGCCACTCTGGTTCCGGCACCAAAGACCCAATGCAAGAAGCTAAAGAACGACGCTTAAACACAGACAAGCGAGAACGTCCACTGAATAGCTTTATTTTTAAGCTGGAAGATTTAGAGAAACTATCAGATTTCCGTGACCGTGACCCCGAAAAACACCCCACTGGCTGGAAGATACCCACAGGTCGTCATGTTCTTTTAGCAGCTTGTCGAGACTACGAAACAGCAAAGGAATATCCTGGTAAATGTCGGGGTTATTTCTCTTATTTTTTGATGGATACACTTTCCAAGACCAACGGAAAGCTGACTTATCGGGATTTATTTGGACGTACAAATGCCATTGTCCGCAGTGAAAGGTCAGATCAGTCTCCGCAAATGGAAGTAAATCATATCGAGGATGGTAACAAATTTTTCCTTGATGGTGCGATCGCCGAAATTGAACCCTACTTTATTGTTCAGCAAGATCAAACCTCTGGCTGGGTGATTGAAGGTGGTGCTGTCCACGGAATACAACCACCCAAAGATAGCGAAACTACTTTACTGGCACTGTTTCCCTTTGATGCCACTATCGATGATTTGCGCGACCCTTCAAAGTCCGTAGGTAGAGCAAAAGTGACTCAGGTATTGCCAACTAAGAGCAAGATAGATATCGAAGGAGTGGTAAACCTGAAAAGCGAAAGCGATCGCACTTTTAAAGCAGTTGTTACCAGTTTACCACTACCGCCTTTAGGAGTTTACTTTGAAGGAGATGAAACAGGTATAACTCTAGCACGAGAACAGCTACAAAAAGCCGGACTTAATGATAAGCAAGCCTCAGCGTATGTCCGTGAGGAAAAAGAAGTTGGCAAAGCCGAGTTTTGCCTGTTGTGTCGCAAGAACCAGTATATAATAGCTAAACCGACAGATGACCGACCGCTAGTAGCTCAAATTGATGGTTACACCTTACCCAACGCAGACAAAGCAATTAAACGCTTAGAACATATTGCCCGGTGGACAACAATTGCTCAACTTGCAAATACTGCGGCGACTCAAATTAAACCTGGTGACGTGAGGATGGAACTCATCTTTGCTGATGAGGATTTATCACAATCAAAGCAGATGCGTTTGTCTTACAAATATAAGGAAGGTAAATGGCAAAAGCCAAAATTTCAACTCAAACTCACCAATACAACGAATAATCCACTTTACTGTGGTTTGGTCGATATTTCAGACGATTTCTCCATTAATACTCCGTTTTTTGAAGCAGGTAGTGTGAGATTGGCAGCAAAAGAAGAAACTTATGCTCACATACAAGGAAATACAGACATAGAAGTTGGAATACCAGACGAAGACGATTATTTGAAACCGGAAATTACCGAGTACAAAGACATTCTTAAATTGATTGTTACTAAGGATGAATTAAATGTCAGATTGCTAAATCAGGTTAAACTTGATGCTCCTCGACTTACAACTAGAGATATAGAATCCCCAAATCAAAGTAGTCTTGAGCGTTTAATGGCTCGCACTCAAAATCGCCAATTTGGAGCAGCAGGAGCAGGTAGGGTTGATGATTGGTACGCTGAGGAAATCACAATCATTACAGTCCGTCCTTTAGATTCTAGCCCAGTTTCTAAGGAACAAGAACAACAATTAGCGGTAGGGGTAAAGTTACTACCCCATCCCAGCTTCGTAGCAAATGTTCGCCTCACAACTACACCACAAGTCAGCCGAGATTTGGGTAATAAAATTGTGCCCCCGATCCTGCGGGAAGATCCAGAAATTATTCGACCCTTCCAATTTACTAACAGTCGCGGTACAGACCCAGGATTAAGTGTACTGGAACTGAGCAACGTTAAAGACCACGAAGTTGTCACCCCAAATGCACCTTTAAAATTATTATTTGATGGATCGCTAGCAAACAATGAATACTTGCTTCCTGTGGGTTATGATGGTGAATTTTTCTTACCTTTAGGCGGCGGTAAACCAACTGGAGATGGCAAAATAGAAATTGAGTTAGAAAGATTACCAGCCCCCATTAGCGAGGGAGAACGTAGTCTGGAAGGTTCTATTCGCATCTTTTTTCAAAAAGTGATCAGCCAGGGTTTGGGACGCGAATTTGAATATCCGATTTTAGCAGTAGCCTCCGTCGGAGAGGACAAGAAAGTAACCTATAACCAGGATGAGAATTATGTTAAGCAGCAGGTAGCGCAAGCAAAACGAATTGCCCTCTACATCCACGGGATTATCGGCGATACTGAAAGTTTAGTGTCTACAATCAAACAACCTGTATTGCAACCGGATGGGCAAAAGTCTTCCATCAGCGAACTTTATGATGTAGTTCTCACTTTTGATTACGAAAATCTGAATACTAACATTGAGCAGAATGCCCAACATTTAAAACGACGACTAAAAGATGTGGGTTTATCAGAAAATCACGGTAAACAATTACACATTATTGCTCATTCTATGGGTGGTTTGGTATCTCGCTGGTTTATTGAGCGAGAAGGAGGTAATAAAGTTGTTCAACACCTGATTATGTTGGGTACACCAAATGCAGGTTCTCCTTGGGCTGTGGTGGAAGATTGGGTAAAATTGACTCTGGGTATTGCACTCAACGGTCTTTCTACAGTTGCTTGGCCCGCAAAAGTGATAGCTATGTTGATGGGTACATTAGAACAAAATATTCGGGTAGCCCTAGCCCAAATGAACCCAACTTCTGAGTTTATCAAATCTCTCGCTAAGAGTGACGACCCTGGCATTCCCTACTCAATTATCGCTGGTAATACCTCTATTATTCCCGCTGCATTAGAACAAGAAATAGAGAGAGCATCAATCATAGAACGGCTACAACAACGTTTATTTAAGAAAGTTGTAGAATTGCCCTTTTTTGGCACGCCAAATGATGTAGCAGTCATTGTGGATAGTATCACGAGTATTCCAGAAGGGCGATCGCATCCTCCCAACATTCAAGAAGTACCTTGCGACCACCTGAGTTACTTCCTGAGTGAACCTACTACAGTTGGCTTAGAAGCTTTAGTTGCAGCGATTAAAATTTTGATGTGATATTTCCCGAAATAATTGGATAACAATCGGTAGCTAGACTTATCCAGGGATAAATCCGGATACAAGCTCTGCATTTATCCCTAGAGAAGAGCTAACTTTTCCTGATTTCAATCCCTGTCTTTTAGTATGGGGATTCACCTATGAATTTTTACCTCCCGAAAGTGGCTGACTGGAATTAATTTGATATCTAACCATGAATAGAACTGCTCAAATTGCCAATATTATTGAGAAACGCCAACCTTTGGCAAATAAAATTGAAGAGGTAAAGGTAAATTTAAACTCTCTTTACTCTGAACTTAGCTATCTAGAAGATTATTGCCAACAGCTACTGGATAGGGTTGATGAACCAAGTATAACCGGACGCTTGAAGGAAATTGATTTTCCCAAGATTCAGCAGAATATTGTATCTGAGTTACAAGCACTGGGTAAGCTCAAAACTCGTTTCTCACGAGATACTCTTAATATTGGTGTTATTGGACGAGCAAGACAGGGTAAGAGTCGTTTATTGCAAAGTTTAACTGGATTGACCGCAGCAGAAATTCCTGATGGTAGCGGTCAACACTGCACCGGGGTTCGCAGCACGATTCACCACAATCCAAATATTGAAACATATGGTGAGGTCTTGTTCTATACAGACTGGACTTTTATGGATGAGGTTATTGCTCCTTACTATGAGCAGTTAAAATTGGGGACTAAACCAATTAATATCGATGATTTTGCCAGAAAAGAGCTACCTTCGCTACCGAACGACCTTAAGGGTGCAGAAGTGAATGCCAAATATGAACATCTACGCCGATATCATGAGAATGTAGATCAATATCGTCTCCTGTTGCAGACATCTTCCCCACGCCTGATCAAAAAAGAAGAGATTCGAGAATATGTAGCGCAAGACAACCTCCAAGGGGAGCGCATTTATTTCAACTATCTGGCAGTTCAAGAAGTCAAAATTATTTGCAACTTTCCCAAGGATGATGTTGGAAAGATTGCTTTAGTTGATATGCCGGGATTAGGAGATACAGGAATTGGTGATGAAAAAAAGATGGTAAAAACTATTGGTGAGGATGTTGATGCGGTACTATTTGTTCGGATGCCAAAGAATACAGGCGACTTCTGGGGGGACGTTGATGTGCAACTTTACGACACAGCATATAGAGCTTTGAATGATCTGCCGCTCCCACTATGGTCTTTTATGGTTCTCAACAAACTGAGGGATGAGAGTAACTTAAAACTCTGCGAACAATTAAAAACCGACATTAGCAACAAACACATCAATGTTGCAGACTGTGTAATAGCTAACTGTGCTGAAGCTCAAGAGGCTAACACTGAGGTTTTAGATCCGATTCTTAACTACTTAGCTAACAAAATTACTGACCTAGATCAGCAATATGCCTCTGCTTGTCAGGATCGCCTCAAGCAACTGCAAACATCAGTGGTGGCTGAGTTAGATAAATCCCGAAACGCATTAGGACAAGCAAAACAGTCAGCAGAGACGGGAAAATTTGAAGAATTATTTGACCAGCTTTGGAAAGATTTGACAAGCTGTCTTGAAGAATTACTCGAAAAACTTAGTACGCAAATTAATGAGCACGATCAAGACTTTAAAAAATCGGTAGAGATGGCTATCCAAACTTGCGAAAACGATACAGGAATACCATCATCTTTGGAAGAAATTGAAAAGAGGCGTAATAGTGAGGGTTCTTACGAAATTGCCTATAACAAGTATCTAAATGAAATTCGCGCTCATCTATCACAACATTTCTTATCTCTAGATGATGGGTTAAAAAATTCTTTAGATCAGGTAAAATATCAGGTAGCAGAGGTATTAATTCAACAGGCACATTTAGGAGGAATCACAAAAGTAAAAGGGTCTGATTTTCTGGGAGCGATCGCTAAACTACTGCCTGATGAAATTTTAGAAGGGCAAGCCAGTAGATTAAAATTCGGATTCCAAATCCTCTCTGAGTTTCAGCTCTCTTATAGAGGTACTATCCAGCACCGAATTCGTCAATGTCTTGATGGATTGACTCCTGATAAGGCTAGCCTGAAACTTTCAAAGTCTCCCAATTCACAGCAAATCAAAAGCAATCTCCAAGCACTTCATGGAGAAGCTGTTTTTCAATGCAAAACTGCCTTAGAAGAATTTCTTTGCGAACCTTCGCAAGCTGCTTTTGCCATAGTAGAAGAATTTCTTGACCGTGTACTCCGTGCTGAAAAAGTCAAAACAGAGTGGCGAATCTTCCTTACAGAGGAACGCTCTTCTATCTGGTCTGAGGAATTTGAGCTACTAGGTGAACGTTCTAGGCTCCGTCAAGAATGGCTTGACGCAGTAGAAAAGGCAACAAAAGCAAATCAACAGGACTTCATCCAATTTTTTAACTAAACACAGCAAGGAGAACTAAATGCCTCAAGAACTTAAAATCACTATGCTAGGACATAGAGGTGTAGGCAAGACTAGTCTTTTAACTGCTATGTATGAGCAGTTCGATAATACAATTGGCGAAGCCGATTTGCAGCTAACTCCCGATCCTGAAAGCTCGGCGCTTCTGCAAGAACGTTTAGGAGAGCTAAAAGCTCTGCTTAACGATTTTGAAGCAACAGGAGGATTGGAAGGGACAGAAAATCCCCAATCTTTTAAATTTGGTCTTGGGAAGTTCGGCACTCAATCATCTTTACAACTGATTTTTCAAGATTTTCCTGGCGGCTATCTTGATGGTAAGGATGAGGAATTTGTCAAAAAGGTCATGCATGAATGTGTTGCTGTTCTAGTTGCTATTGACGCTCCAGCACTCATGGAAGCCAACGGTAAATGGAATGATTTAATGAATAGACCTAAGCAGATTTGTGATGTTTTCAAAAGAAATTATGGAGATTTAAAAGAACCTCGACTTGTTATCTTCGTTCCTATGCGCTGTGAGAAATATTTACAAAATGAAGAAGATACCAAGAAATTATTGCACAATATTAAGGATAAATATGCTGATTTATTGAAGTTTTTCAGCAGTGAAAATTTGCTGACCAAGGTTGCTTGTGTCGTTACACCTGTGCAAACAGTTGGGACAGTAGTCTTCTCTAGAGTTCAAGAAATTGATGGCAGACCTCATTTTCATTTTCGCAAAAATAGTCATGATGCCGGATATAGTCCTAAAGATAGTGACCAACCTTTAAGGTATCTTTTGAGCTTTCTACTCAAACTTCATTTAGATACAAAATGGGGAGTGTTCAATCGGATTCGCCGTTGGTTAGGTTGGGATGATTACCTTAAAGAAGCAGTTCGCAAATCTGCTTTCCAATGTAAATCTAGTGGTGGATTCTCAATTTTACAAGGCAAAGATAGATTTGAGATTAAAAAATAGGAGCTAGCAATGGAAATTTATGTTCAAAGCGCTGGTGTTTCTGAACAGCAAGACTATATCTGGCAGAAGATTACAGAGACTGGACAAAAACGAGTAGATGAACCAATCTTAGTGAAGAAATTTAAAGACTTGCTTCAGACTGAAGCACCTTCAATTTTTATCGGACGTGAGAGTAATAAATTAATTTTACTCGTCACAGGAATGAAAGCGACCCAACGAAAAGATTATCGCAATCGTACTATACGTAACTCTATAGCGTTGATTGCTCAAGATAATCAAGAGAATGAGCAAAAAATCCGAGGAATCGCTGTGCTTGCATTAGAGGGAAAATTAAACAATAAAATTGACAGTGCTATTAAGGAAGGAGGGGAATACGGATTTGAAATTTCTTATGAAAAAATTGAGAATACCATCAAAGAAGCATCGCTTAAAACCAAGAATTCCGCTGGAACGAAGCCTGTAATGAGCGGAAAAAACTCAGAATCTAATAGAAAAATTATTGCTGATGAACTTGGAGAATCCTGCCTACCTGAGAAAACCAATGCTTCTGCTTCTGAAGCATTAGTAGTTGTCACTGGAATTAAGACAGAAGATGCTTTTAAAAAAGCAGGAGTTTGGCGAGGATTATCAAATCTTGTAGAGAAAGAAACTCTTTCTCCGTATGAGAAGAACTTTTTTCCACAAATTGAAGAACCTCCGAAACTGAATGTCGAGTTAATAAGATTGATAATCTCCCTTGGAGTGATTGGGTTAATTATTCTATGGTTTCTTTGGAGTCCAATTAAATTTCCTCCTATAGTACAAAATCCTTTTGAGCCAACCACTGTTGTTTTAGCTGCTATTAGCCCAGATGGTCAGTATTTTGCAACTGCTGATTCTGATGGTGAAGTGATAGTACAGGATACAAAAAAAAAACTAAGAATCCCATTGGAAATAATGCTCCGGTTAAATCAGTTGCAATTAGCTCTGATGGAAGTTATGTAGTTACTGGCGATGAGACTGGAAATGTGCAATTGTGGGATGTAACTAACAAAAAAAACATTGAAATAAATAGTGATAAAAATGTTAAGTTCAAACATGAAAAAGCAATTTTATCAGTGACCATTAATGCTTATAAAAATCAGATAAAAATAGTTAGTGGTGGTGCTGATGGTAAAGTGCTATTGTGGACAGTAACTGTCAAGAACGGTCAAAGCGAAACTAGCAACCAAAAGTTATTTTAATGAGTTTGGGGGTGAGATTTTTGTACCTCACTCAACCGATAACCGCTATATCTCAAAAATTCAAGAAGTTGTGTTTCATTGATTTGTTGCTAGCTGCGTTTTTCGCCGCTAGTCAGAGGTTCACATTTTTACAAAAAAATAATGTCCCAATATAATTTCCATCGCAATTTTGCTGTGATTATCGGTATTAATAATTATCCAAATAGTATTGGAGAGTTAAAAACAGCAGTTCCAGATGCTGTCAAGTTAGCTGAAATTATTAAAAACCAACATGTGACTCTCCAAGCGCAATATCAGGCACAAAATAAGTATGAAGTCGAATTACTTTTGAATCAAAGTGCTAGCTTCAGCCAGCTAAAGCAATTAATTCAAGACTTCAAAGTAGGACAAATACCTCTTAACAACGAAAAAGTTACAGTTACCAAAAACCATCGCCTCCTATTCTACTTTGCAGGACATGGAATTGCAAAAGATGCTTTAGAAACTCAAGAGGGACCAGTGGGTTACTTGATTCCTCAAGATGCTTCCAATGATAGCAGTACCTGGATTTCGATGCAGGAACTGCATGATGCCTTGAACGCACTTCCTTGTAGACATATGTTAGCAATTCTCGATTGCTGCTTTGCTGGAGCTTTTCGTTGGGCAAGTCTCAAGCGGCAATTTGGGTCTACAGTGAAAGTATATAAAGAACGTTATGATCGCTTTATCAGTGATGCAGCTTGGCAACTAATTACTTCAGCCGCTGATGACCAGAAAGCCTTGGATTATTTGGGTTCACGAGGAATAGTAAAAGACGGGAACGAAGATCATTCTCCTTTTGCCAAAGCTCTGTTTGATGCGTTGGCTGGAGGAGGTGCGGATCTAAATAAAGATGGGATCATCACTGCAACTGAGCTTTACTCATATCTGCGCGATCGGATGGAAATCGACTCAGAAAATCTCTACCAGCGACAAACTCCGAGTTTGTGTCCACTTAGGAAACATGACAAAGGCGAATTCATTTTTCTGTTACCTAATTTTAACCGAGATAACTTGGAAGATGCACCACCACTTAACCCAGAAAATAATCCATACAAAGGATTGCAATCCTATAATGAAAAAGACAGTGATTTGTTCTTTGGTAGAGAAGAACAGATTGAAAAGCTTTACCAGAAAGTAGTTGATAACAAGCAGCGATTAACATTAGTGTTAGGTGCTTCTGGGACAGGTAAATCTAGTCTGGTGAAAGCTGGACTTATCTCTAAACTAAGGAAGGATGATAAAACTTGGTGTATTTTTCCTACTTTTCGACCAGGAAAATCTCCCTTCAAGTCATTGAAGAAAGCACTAACATTGTTCAAAATATCTTCTGATTTACTCACCCTAAGCGAAGAAAGCCTTGCCAATTGGTTTAATAATAATCCCCAAGCAAAGCTAATGGTGGTTATCGATCAGTTTGAAGAATTAATAACTTTATGTAAGAGAGAAAAACGAGAGCAATTTGAGAAACTTATTAAAAATTCACTTGTTACATATTCTGACAGAATCCATGTAGTTATTACTCTGCGACTCGACTTTGAAGCTCAGTTTCAAACCTCTGTACTTAAAGACTTTTGGAATGATGATACTCGGTTTGTACTGCCACCAATGACCCAAGATGATTTAAGGCAAGTTATTGAAAAACCAGCATCACAAAAAGTTTTATATTTTGATCCTCCCAGCTTGGTAGACGAACTAATTAACGAAGTCGTACAAATGCCGGGAGCTTTACCTTTGCTTTCTTTTACTCTGAGTGAATTGTATTTGAAGCATTTAGGTGATCGCACCAGAGATAACCGCGCCCTCACAAAGACAGATTACGAACAATTGGGAAGAGTCGCCGGTTCTCTAACCAAGCGTGCTAACCAGCAGTATGACCAGTTAGTAGAAGAAGACATCGCTTACAAAGATACAGTGCATCGAGTAATGCTACGGATGATTGCATTGGAAGGTGCTTCTCTAGCACGGCGACAGGTTCCTAAGTCCGAACTAGTGTATCCAAACGAGGAAGAAAACAAGCGAGTGCAAACAGTCATAAAACAATTTTCTGAAGCTCGTTTAATCGTTGAAGGTTTTAATTCTGAAGATGAAGCTTATGTAGAACCAGCACATGATTACTTGGTGCTGGGGTGGGACAAGTTACTTCTGTGGAAAAGCCAAGACCAGGAAATTTTGTACCTGCAAAGACGTTTAACATCTGCTGCCAAAGATTGGAGCGAAAGTAAAGGATCTCTTTGGACAGAAGAAGAAGGTCGCCTTTCTCGGTTAAAGCTAGTTATTAAGTCTGGTCGGAACTGGTTAAACAAGATAGAAACAGAGTTTATCAACAAGAGCATCAAGGGGAGGCGCAAGAGATTTGAGGAAAACGAAAAACAACGAGACGAAGCGCTGCAAGGTCAAGTCAGTGCGTTAGCTGCTTTATCTGAAGCTCGTTTTCAAGACGATCAACTTGGGGCATTGATACATATTTTGAAAGCAGCTAGAATACTCCAACAACTGAGAAATTCAGAATCGCAGTGGATACAAAAAGACATTTATCTTCGCACACAGGTAGTTCTGCGGCAAATCCTTTCTAAAGTGAAAGAATTTAATCGTTTGCAGGACAACGATAAACCATTTAATAGCATGCGAACATTAGCTTTCACTACTTCCAATAAATTAGTTCTTATAGAGCAGGGAAGACTTATAACTTTGAATTCTATTTTCCGCCAGGAATTGATTTTGATGGAAAATATTCTTCCTGTAAAGGATGATAATAGCCAAAACGTTACAAAGCGACCAGTAATCAGTTTCTGGCAATTAAATGGTGGTTTAGAAAATCGCGGATTAGTAGAATCTCCTCTAGATACATGGAATACTGTTAGCCGAATGCTCGCTCA
Organism: Nostoc sp. JL23; assembly: GCF_017115065.1. Taxonomy (NCBI): domain Bacteria; kingdom Bacillati; phylum Cyanobacteriota; class Cyanophyceae; order Nostocales; family Nostocaceae; genus Nostoc; species Nostoc sp. JL23. The sequence continues at coordinate 2,530 of NZ_JABXKN010000089.1, read as the reverse complement.
CTTCATACATAGAACATCGCAACCTCAACAAGAACCAAAAGCAAACGCTATCAGACTTATAAACCTAGAAGGTAAAGAGGTAATTCTCCAAAACGACGAACGTGATATTTTAATGACATTCGCTTTTAGCCCCAACGGACAGCTTATTGCCTCTGGAGGTTGGTTTGGGGAGTTATACCTCTGGAAAACAGACGGAACGACAATACAACAGAAACAAACAGGGGGAAATTCACTAAATACCATAGATTTTAGTCCAAATGGCAATATGTTTGCCACAGGAAGTAATGATGGAAAAATTAGATTCTGGGATCAAAACGGTGAGTTCCTTACAGAAATTGAAGCCCATAGAGATGCGATTTGGGGGGTCAGTTTCAGCCCTGATGGAGAAACACTAGCTTCAGTGAGTACGGATACAACAGTCAAAATTTGGAAGACAAACGATGCTACCTTATTGACAACCCTTAATGGGCATAGGGATAAAGTGGGTGCAGTTTGCTTCAATTCTGATGGTCAGATACTTGCTTCAGCCAGTAACGATGGAAGTGTCAGGCTTTGGAGACCAAACGGCACTAAGCTCAAAGGCTTAGACGACCATCATACTGGCTCAGTTTATGCCGTAAGGTTTAACCCTAAGCAACCGATGATTGCCACGACAAGTGGGCAGGGGCAATTAATACTTTGGAGCCAAGACGGGAGGTTATTAAGAAATTGGGAAAAAGGACATAATGGAACGATTACCGCATTAGATTTTAGCCCTAATGGCAGAATGTTTGTAACGGCTGCTGGAGATAGAGAAGTTAAACTTTGGAAATTAGATGATGATAAAGATAAGCAAGATTTTCACGCGCATAATTTAGGCAACCATACAGGCGAAAGTCATCTGCCAACAGTTTTTGGAGTGAGTTTTAGTTCTGACAACCAAAGCATTTTACTTGGGAGCGGCAGTCAAGACGGAAAAGGATATCTAGAGCTTTGTGATTCTGAAAGTAAATTGTGCAGAATTATTGCAGAGTATGATTATCAAGTATTGGCTGTTTGTTTTAGCCCAGATGGTCAGATGTTTGCTTTGGGTAAAGGAGATGGAAGTGTTGAACTCTGGAGAAAGGAAGAAGACAACTTCAAATTGCTAAGAAACTTTAAGCAGCATGATAATTTAGTTCTTGTAGTTTGTTTCAGCCCAGATGGTAACTTCTTAGCAACAGGGAGTGCTGATCAAACCGTCAAACTATGGCAAATAGATAACATTTTGAACAATACGAACAGCATAACTGTTACTCCGACCAAGTTTGCACATACAGACCAAGTAACTGCTGTTCGTTTTAGCCCAAATGGTGATATGATTGCCACAGCCAGTAATGATAAGACGGTCAAACTCTGGAATCTAGACGGCAATTTGAAAAAAACTTTACACGGACATAATGATCAGATTAATTCACTAGATTTTAGTACTGACGGTCAAATCCTTGCCTCAGCAAGCAATGACAAGATAGCCATTTTGTGGAATTTGGAGCTAGAGTTAGGGCTAGATCAACTAATTGATTATGGATGCGAATGGATTTCAGGCTACTTGACGAATAATCCCAATGTGAGTGAGGACAATCGCCAAGTTATCTCTCCAGAAAATTTCCCCAATCTGAAATACGATTCCCAGAAGTGGATTTAGTGCTTCTTGTGGTTATCTTGCCAAAATATGAATTAAGGTATAAGGCTCCTCGTAAAAGGAGCTTTTTTCCACAGCAATTACTCTAGGGGAATGCCAAACCACCCTCCTGTATCTCCTCCTGCACAACAGTCTCCCTGACAACCGGAAAAATTTTCGTCTGCTAGTCGCTTAAACTCGTCTACAGCACTGATATCTTGTTCCTCATAGCCAGCAGGGTGAAAAATTCTGCCAATGTATTTTCCTTGTAAACGAATTTGTCCAATGACATAAATACCGTCTCCAACGCTGTAAACGCCCTGACTAGCATTGCGGGAGTAAATTGCAATATAACCTCCATCATTGCCTTGATAGCGATTGACCGTTGGCAAAATACGCTCTTGGTAGCCAGGGGACGGATGATTGATGACACCTCCCTCACCTACATATACTTTAAAATTTTCAGGAAGTATCCTGTTTTCCCAATCGATATTGTTTACCATCTTATTTTTTGAACTTAAGTAAAAGTCTTTAAAATCTAAGGACAGGGTGCTGAGTTACACCATGACAATTGTAGTCAGCTAAATGACAATAGTTTTCCGAAGTAATACTTAATTTATTCAGAATTTTTATGACGCATCAGATAGTATTCTAGGTTTTTACTTTGGTTACCCCTCTTCTGTCACTTTCCCGGAGGGCGATCGCTAGAAGCCTTATGAGGCAATCAATACAAGCTATACTATTAGAAAAAATGGGTCTTGTATTTGTTATTAGAAAAGAATCGCGCGATCGCTTGCTATACAAAAGCTCTAGAATTCAGAAATGGCAAATGTTTTCGGAGAGTGACAGAAGCTGTTTACGGACGCTATCGCTTCCGTTATGGATGGAAGA
>NZ_JABXKN010000043.1:0-33834 GCF_017115065.1 Nostoc sp. JL23 | reverse complement strand
TATCTAGCATCTATAGATTCCATAGGTGATATTTTTTGTCAATGCGTAAGTCCTAGTAAATAAGGAAAAAACTATGAAAAATTCCGCTACAGTCTTATTTAAAACAAAGTTTATTCTTTTTACAAATGAATATAGAAGAAGCGCTAGTAATTTTAGATACATTTCTTGAACATGGCTTAAGTGATGTTCAGGAAATAATATTTCGTCAAGCTTGGGAAGGAAAAACTTATCCAGATATCGCCGAAAGCTGTGGTTATGATGCCAATTATATAAAAGATGTTGGTTCTAAGTTATGGAAGTTACTTTCACAAGCTTTTGGGGAGGAGGTGACAAAAAGTAATTTTCGCTCAGTATTGAGACGGCGAAGCCTCCAACGGGTTTTGCCTACGCAAAATAGCCTTTTGTCAGAAAAACTACAACCTATGCCAGCAGTCTTGAAGCAGTCTCAGCCAACAAGCAGAGCCAAAGATGCGATCTCAGGGTCTTCTTTAGTAATTGAAAAGCAAGACGAGAGAAAAACCCTAGACCTTAACCCTGACTTCTTAGAAATTCCTGGTGGCTCAGTGCCCCTAAATTCCTTTTTTTACATAGAGCGTCCGCCAATTGAAGAACGCACATATACAGAAATCAACAAACCTGGAAGTCTAATCAGAATCAAAGCTCCCAGCAAAATGGGAAAAACATCCCTAATGCACAGAATTCTTACTCATGCTAAACAGACTGGGGTACACACTGTACAGATTGGTTTGCAAAGAGCAGATAGTCAAGTTTTCACTAGCTTAGAAAAATTCTTACGCTGGTTTTGTGCTAACGTCAGTCGGCAGTTGAACCTAGAAATCAGACTAGATGATTATTGGGATGAGGATATTGGTAGCAAAGTTAGCTGCACATTGTATTTACAGGAGTACTTGCTAGAAAAAATCGACGCTCCGGTAGTCTTAGCTTTGGATGAAGTAAATCGAATTTTTGAGTATCCAGAAATCTCTAGGGATTTTCTGCCGCTACTGCGTTCTTGGTATGAAGATGCTTCCGAATTAGAAATCTGGCGAAAACTCCGACTAATAGTAGTTCATGCCACTGAAGCTTATATCCCGTTAGATATCAATCAATCCCCTTTCAATGTGGGACTACCAATTAAATTACCAGAATTTAGTTTAGAGCAGATGCAAGAATTGGCGGTGCGTCATGGACTGGATTGGGCCAAAAGTGAGACAGGATTACAAAAGCTGGCTCCTTTACTAGCGATGATTGGTGGTCATCCCTATCTAGTTCGTCTCGCTCTTTATAATTTGGGACATCAAACAGTAACCCTAGAGCAGCTATTAAAAGAGGCTCCCACAATTGCGGGTATCTACAGCAACTATTTACGGCATCATCTTGCAAATCTCCAAGAACATCCCGAATTAGCGATCGCACTCAAACGGGTAGTTACTTCTCCAACAAGTGTACAACTAGAAGCGATCGCTGCTTATAAATTAGAAAGTATGGGTCTGGTAAAACTTGAAGGAAATCAGGCAATGCCTAGCTGTGAGTTATATCAGCTGTATTTCCGAGAGCAATTAACTTAAACGCTATGAATAAATACGAATATCAAATTGGCGGTAGTCTCAAAGTCGATGCTCCTAGCTATGTAGAACGGCAGGCTGACTTTGAACTTTATAATGCTTTAATTCAAGGGGAATTTTGTTATGTATTTAGTTCCCGACAAATGGGTAAATCTAGTTTGCGGTTACAAACGAGGCATCGATTAGAACAAGCAGGCTACAGTTGTGCTTCTATCGATATGACTCGCATCGGTAACGGCAATATTACTCCTGCTCAATGGTATAAGGGCATAGTAGTTGACTTATTAAGGAGCTTTAATCTCTTTAGCAAAGTTAATATAAAAGCCTGGTGGTCGGAGCGTGAAGATTTACCTGCATTACAGCGATTGAGCCAGTTTGTTGAAGATATTTTGTTAGTTGAACTAAAAACTGAAAAAATATTTATTTTTATTGATGAAATTGATAGCGTTTTAGGTTTAAATTTTCCGGTAGTAGATTTTTTTACTTTAATTCGCTCATGCTACAATCAACGAGCCGAAAATGCAGAATATAACCGTCTAACTTGGGCGCTGTTCGGAGTCGCAACCCCTTCAGATTTGATTGCCGATCGCAACTGTACCCCATTTAATATTGGTAAATCTATTGAACTACACGGCTTTAATTTATCGGAAGTTCAGCCATTAGCGGCAGGTTTAGAAAGTAAAGTAGCTAATCCAATGGCAGTTCTCAAAGAAATTTTAGCTTGGACAAATGGTCAGCCATTTTTGACTCAAAAGCTATGTCAGATAGTAGTGCAAGAAAGAACCTGTGGAAGCAAAAATGTTGAAGAACACAGAAGTATAGAAGTTGATGAGCGTTATAAATTAGATAACCATTTACCGATTATTAATCAACATCTGATAAATTTTTATTACCAATTTCCCTTATTAATTTTAGAAAAACTAGTGCAAACCCATATTATTGAGAAATGGGAAGCAAAAGATGATCCAGAGCATTTGAAAACAATCCGCGATCGCCTGCTGATTAATGAACAGCGCGCTGGAGGTTTACTAGGATTGTACCAGCAAATTTTACAAGGAATTCAGATAGCTAGTGATGATGGAGAAGAACAAATAGAACTGCTCTTGTCGGGGTTAGTAACCAAGCAGCAAGGGCAATTAATAGTGAAGAATCGGATTTATGAAGAGGTTTTTAACCAAACTTGGGTAGAAAAACAATTAGCAAAATTACGACCCTACTCCCAAGCATTCAATGCTTGGGTAGCCTCAGATCGCTGTGATAATTCCCGACTATTACGCGGGACAGCTTTACATGAAGCTCTAGCTTGGTCACAAGGCAAAAGTTTGAGTGATTTAGATTATCAGTTTTTAGCAGCTAGCCAAGAATGCGATCGGCGAGAAGTTGAGACATGGTTAGAAGCAGAACGAACTAAAGAAGTTAAAGCTCGACTAGTTCAAGAGCAAAAAGCAGCTAGATTTCAAAGATTATTTTTTCTAGGCGCGTTCGGTTGGGCATTAATAGTTGTTTTAGGATTGGGGATGGTGACTTTCGAGTATAAAAAACACTGTTCAGTGACTTCACAGCAATTACTACATTACCCATGAGTAGGACAACGATTGTATCTGCAACCCAAATAAAATTACAAATTTTTAGTTCTTAGAAAGAATGCACTATTTACTCAGCACTCATTGTTCAAAGAGTTTCGGTGAATAAATAAAATCTAAATCAATATTTCTCCTAGACTGCCTTTATAGTACATCACGGCGTAAATAAACCACCCATTCCAAATCAACGAAACTCTTACGCTGTATTCATTTTGACTTTTGACTTTTGACTTTTGACTTCCGCCTTGCGGTACTAGGTTATCTGCTGAAATATTGCTTTGCTGCTAGTATCTGAAATTTTGTCAGCCACCTTCCTGTAGTGAAAGTCTAGTTTAGAATAAATCCTCTACCTCAGCAAATTTCCGCAAGCGTGGTAGACACTGACGTTGATAGAAACTGCTTAATGTCGCAATTGACAGCCCAAAGTCTTTAGATAATTCTTTCCAGCTAACTTCCGGGGGTAAGCGTTTGAGAATTAATACCTGACAATTTACGTCTGGACGCCCTTTAATGTGAGTACTACGTAGTTCCATATCCGAGTCTGTCTCCACCCATATCTCCAGGTTTTCCAAAATGGGAGGCGCTTGGGGGGTAGCTGGTATATTATCTATCGGGTCAATAGTTTCACCAATCTCACCCGACTTAGACTGACGAACCCCAAAGGAGACTGTTGTGGCTTTTTCCCGGTTTTGGTTGACATAAAAGTCTTGTAGTCTGCGTTTTAGGTAAGCATCTAACCAAGTAATCACACTACCTTGAGTGGAGTCATAGGCTTGACCTGTCAGACCATCACAAACGTTGCGGCAGAAATATAACCAAGTTTGTTGCAGTGCGTCTTGATAGTAGGGAGTATTTTCCTTCCAGAGTTTACCTTGTGTCAAACGAATAATTTGCGTGAGCAGCTTCTGACGTTGAGGGCTTCCAGGTGAATGTCTACGGGCTTGGGCAACTAAGGATGCTAGCTGTTCATTTAGATCCTTCTTAACTGAGGTGCTAAACAATAGATGCCTGACTTCCTGTTTTACTGGTAGTGAATGACTCTGAATGTCTAAATCAGTAGTAACATCTTCTACAGTCAAAGAGTTGTTGCTTACCCGATCAGTATTTCCTTGCTCAGATGCCTGAATACAGCGATAAATTGCTTTTTCAGGCGGGATAAAATCTTGGTTTATACTATTTTTTCGCATCTTATTTTCTTTCCTCAAGTTTATTTTTTGGGCATACTTTACAGGCTTGATACACTACAAAGCATCTCTTTGCTTGATTTTTGATGCTGTCACTATCTGTCAGATATCAGAGGTAATAACGCTATAGTTGCAATGGGCAATACCCTTTTACTCACCGGCTCAATTCAATCCACATAATCAACTCAGTAGGAGGACATAATAAAATGTAAAATGCAAATCAGAAGAACCCGTTGCTGTTGGGGTTTTCCATTCTGCTTCTACTTATTAGACGTTCTTAAGGTTTTGGATTGAAGTTTACTTTGACCATACCTTTAATTTAAGTGAATCACTTACTTTTAACAGCATGAAAAAGTCATAATTTGTCAGGAATTTTGCCGTCAAACTTTTATTAATTTATGTAAAAAATGTCAGTAACGTCAGAAAAATCTCTTTTCCCACCTGTGTTAGCAATTTTGGATTAGAAGTCTAGACTAAAGCTCTCTTCCAGCAATGTCAGACTACCTATTCAATGACATAATTTTTGATACAAAACACTGTAGCGGCTTTCTGAAATGGTGTTAATAGGATGTGATATCGCGGACACTAGCACAATGGTACTCCTGTCCGTTTAACTCCAGATAATTGACAGTTATTTCCACGGCTATATCCTGACCATCTTGAGTTCGTTGAGTAGACTCAAAAGTGAGAGAGGCTTTCTGTCTAACTTCCTCCCAGTGCGATCGCCAAGCAACGGTCGAAAAATTTGGATTTATATCGTAAACAGTCATGGTCAGCAATTGTGCGCGGGAGTAGCCAAGATGACGACAGGCGGCTTCATTCACGTAAACAAGCTGGGCATCAGAATTTACAAAAAAGATAGAATCCTTAAATTTATCTAGATAAAACTGACTGAGGCGCAGTGCTGATTCTGCTTTTTGGCGATCGCTAATTTCCTGCTGCAAAAGTATATTTTGCTGGGTCAGTTGTTTTTGCAACCTTCGGATAGTCAAGTTATTTTCTACACGGGCAAAAACCTCTTCTTCACTAAAAGGTTTGGTAATATAATCCACTCCCCCGACAGCAAAAGCTTTAACTTTGTCAAAAACTTCATCCAAGGCGCTAATAAAAATCACCGGAATGTCGCGGGTTTTCTCTGAGGCTTTCAAATGTTGACAGACTTCATAACCATTCATTTCTGGCATCATGATGTCAAGCAAAATTAAATCGGGCGGTGCAGCTTGTGCTGTTTTCAAAGCCGTTTGTCCGTTAATAACTCTCCGAATTTCATAGCCAACCTGAGTTAGCATAGCGGATAAAAGTCTCAGATTATCGGGTGTATCATCAACAACAAGAATATTTGCTTTTGGTAGCTGAACTTGATGGTTATCCATATTTATTAGAACTAATTTTTTAAAAAAGAATTCAGGAGTCAGAAATCAGAATTCCGAATTGAGTTAGAGTCCGACTAATGAATGGGTTTACAGCACTTGCGTCTGTTATGCAATACAAATTTCCTCTTACCCCTCTCCTGTCATAGCTTTCAGCTTTGAGGATGTACCTCATAGCCGCCGGAAGTGCTGTAAGATCCTCACTAAATCTTTCGGTGCATTCACGACACGAAGATTTAGTGATGTTTAATTAGTGGCGGATCTCATATCAAGTCTGGCTAATTAGTTATGATTTCCACAGTCATTGCACCCCACACGCCAGATGCGTTTAATAAGTAATCAAGCGGACATCATATCAATCCCCCACTTTCTTGTTCTGGCTCCTAAATTCTGACTTCTGAATTCTGACTTCTGAATTCTGATTCAAAAATCATTTTTTACGATTGTGTTAAATCAATAACTTTATCAATGCGAAAGTTATTAACCCAATCAGACAAAGTGTTTGTCAAAAGAGCAGATTCTTCAGGAATTTGCTCCAGCAAGCTAAAAATCAGCTTTTCATCAGTACACAGTGCCGCTTGGTGGAGCTGTGCTACCCACTCAGTGGGCATCTGAGCCAGCATCTCTTCTAATGATAAAATTTTAAGGTCGGAATTTTCGGCAAATTCGTCTTTTTGAAGGGGTTTCTCTTCATATACATAGCGCACCCCTAAATATTTAGACATCATATTCAAAATTACTTCCTCTCGGAACGGCTTACGTACAAAATCGTTGCAGCCAGCCGATAAAACCACAAAGCGCTCCTCATCAAAAGCACTAGCAGTTAGGGCAATAATGACAGTAGCTTGACCTTTTAAAGTAGCTCTAATTTGTTTAGTAGCTTCATACCCATCCATTACAGGCATCCGCATATCCATCCAAATCAGTTGTGGTTCCCAAGTTTCCCAAAGAGTCACCCCTTCTTGACCATTTTCAGCATGACGTACCTCGAAGCCAAGGGATACTAGCATCTTGACTAGGAGTTCGCGATTTTCCCATTTATCTTCAACTACTAAGATTCGGTATTTTGGTTGATTAGGCTCTAAACCAATTACTCGTCGTTTTAGCTGTCGAATTGGAGCTTCAGCTACTTCTGCTAAACTAATTTGGAGATCAAAAGAAAAAATTGTTCCTTGACCCAAAGTACTGCTAACAGTAATACTTCCCCCCATTAGATGTACAAATTGTTGGCTGATGGTTAAACCTAAACCTGTTCCTTGCTGAGATTTCTGGCCTGCTTTCGTTTGAACAAAGGGTTTAAACAACTTTTCAATTTCGGCAGGTGCAATCCCTGTCCCGGTATCTTCAACTTCAAAATGAAGCCAGAAGAATGAAGGGCGGGAGTTTTTTATTACTTGTGTCCTTTCTTGTTGCTGTAGTTTACTTTCTTCCTTCATCCTAACTCGCAAACTCACGCCACCTTCTTGAGCAAATTTGATAGCATTACCAAGGAGGTTAATTAAGATTTGACGCAATTTACTTTCATCTGTATGCACATATCTAGGAACTTCCGGTCTACGTTCAAACATCAACTGTAAACCTTTGGATTCCGCTTTAATTTGAAACATCTCTTCAAGTGAATCAAGTAGAGTGTACAAGTCAAAGCTATTGTTGTTCAGTGTCGTTAAACCCGCCTCAATTTTGGACATTGACAACACATCATTAATCAAGGTTAGCAAATGTTCTCCACTGCGACTGATAATTTCTAAATGTTCCAACTGAGAAGCATTGATAGAAGAATCACGGGTCATTAGCTGAGTAAAGCCAAGGATGCTGTTAAGAGGAGTACGAAGTTCGTGACTCATATTTGCGAGAAATTCGCTTTTGGCACGGTTGGCAGTTTCGGCTTCTTTGGCTTTTAGTTCTAATCTATGGCTGTAATTCTCTAACTGTTCGCCAGAGATTTTTAACTGTCGTGTTAGCCAAGACACTCCAATCAATAGAAATCCCATTGATAAGAATCCCACTAGCATCATCGTCCCTGCTAATCGTCGAGCTGGCGCAAAGGCTTCTTCCTGGTTCATCTCCACCATTAAGGCTAGGTCTTGGTCATTGAGCCAGTGATATACCCCAATTACTAACACTCCAGCATAGTTTGGATAAAGTCCTTGACCACTAATTCCACCCATTGCTGCATCAATACCTTGGCTGCTAACTCCTTGAGAAAAGTCCGGTGTTTTATTTTTATCTTTAGAAATAAAAGCGTTTTTAGTTACTAAAGAACCAATCAAATAAGTTTCTCCACTCTTACCTAAGCCTGTACGTTCTCGCACAATTTGATCTATTCTGCCTAAATTTAGATCGGCTAAAAGAACACCTTGACGTACCTTGGCTGCATCACGTAGAGGGGTTGCAAAAGTAACTGATGGCTTACCAGTAATCGGTGAGACATAAAAGATGGGGGCAAAAGAGTCTCCTGCCTGAATCTGTTCAATATAGGTGATGTTAGCTGAAATTTCATATTGACCTTCACGCTGTTTATTAGTAGATAAAATAATCCGATTGCTCCGGTCAAGAATGGAAATTTCTCCCAGACTTGGCTTGATTTTAGCCATATTTGTGAGATAATCTGAGAGAACTTTATAAGCTTTACGATAATTTGCGTCGGCAACTTTGGAATTTAAAAGGATTTGAAAATTATTTTGTACGTCTGGAAACTGAGTTACTAAGAGAAAGTCTCGTTCTTGGTCTTCAAACCAACGGGTAATTTCTTCCTCTTTCAGAGTGGCAGCAGCACTGAGTCGTTCAAAAGCAGCTTGCTTCAAAGCTTCCCTCGCATTGAGAAAAGCAAATCCTCCTACTACACCTACAGTTACCAAGGATAGGAATAAGAAGGAACTGGCAACTTTAATAGTTAGGTGCTTATTCCAGAAGTTCATATATTTACAACTTGTTTCTTATTCTAAAGATATTTATCTTTTTTATTATTCATGCAGATAGGTTATTCCTTTAGTTAATATAAATAATTATTGATTACCATTGAGCAAAAATTTGTTTGATCTGCTTAATTGCTTCATCAGTTGCTTGCTCTGGAGAAATTTTATCTCCAATTATTCGATTAAGAGCTTTTCCCCAGATATTCTCCTCTAACACTACGCTGTATGCTGGGTTTTGGACATAATAAAACAACCGCGTTGAACCTTCCGTTACCGTCTTGACCGCAGTTGAAACGTGTGGGTCAGCTGGGTTTTTCCAAAATGGGTCTTGCCAAAGTGTCTTGATGACAGGTAAATTACAGCCTCCAGCAGCTTTCAGATACTTACCTATCACCTGTGATTGGGTGAGATATGCAAGAAAATCCAAAGCTTTTTTCTGTTGTTGGGAATCGGCAAACAAAACTGCTTGCCGAAGTGTGAGTAGATAACGCATTGGCTTGCCGTTGGGTTTGTTGGGAAATCTTAAGATGCCAAGCTTATGACGATAGGTGTCGGGATCTTGGCGCACAGAGCAAGGAATTGAGAGAGTGTTGTTAGGAGTCATCATCACCACACGGTTGAGCAAGCTGCGATTATTATCTGGATTTAACCAATTGAGTGCATCTGGTGGCACATAACCTTGTTGGTAAAATTTGGTATACCAATCTAATGCTTGGACAATTTTTTGTCTGACCTTTGGATCGTCGATCAGGAGTTTACCTTCTGAGTCGAGAATTTGCACATCGTATGCTTCTAAAATATGCTCAAAAAAGATATAGGTATCTGAAGCTCCAGTAGAAAAAGGAAAACCTAGCCCATAAATATGCTGTTTTTGCTGTTTTGACCGCACATCGTTTTGTAATTGTTTCCAAAACTGCCAAAAACCATCCCAATCTTTGGGGATATCACTTTCGCTGCGACCTATTTGCTCTAGCAAGTCTCGCCAGTAGAAAATATGAACCGTTGCCTGATTAATTGGAACTGCATAGTAACTTCGCTTTTTTGCAGCATTATTATAATAATTAACAGCTTGCAGAGCATATTCAGGATAAAGATTTTTGACTGGCTCAATTACATCCGTTACATCCGCTAGTTTCCCTTCCCAAGCCAAATGCGGATTCAACGCTCTCTCAGCGCCGTAACTCATCATGATATCGGGTGGATTACCCGCGTGAATGGCCCTACGCGCTTTCTGCGGTAACTCATCGCCGATATAAAAGGAAAGCTTGACTTGATTACCAGTTTGTTTTTCCCAGTTGCTTACCAACTGCTTGATTGCTTCATCCTCATCGACAGTAAATCCTTTATCCCACCAAATCTTTAAAACCCTGTTGTCAGTAGGGGAATGGGTGATTGAAGATTGTTTTAATTTGGGGGTGTTAGTACAAGCAATAATTATCAAACTGAGTGTCAATACGATGAACACATATCTGCGATAATGGTGATATTGTGCCCAATTCTGAGAGCCTTTAACAATTTGACTAGCTTTTGTTTTAAATGTCATCTTTGTAAAAGCTTACTGCCATTGGTCAAAAATTTGCTTAATTCGTGCGATCGCTTCATCACCTGCTTGCTCTGGAGCAATTTTATCTAGAACAATTTGATTGATCGCCTTACCCCAGACATTATCTTTCAAAACCAAGCTATAAGCTGGGTTTTGGACAAAATCAAATGGGCGAGTTTCTCTATTGAGAAATATCTTAACGGCAGTCGAAAGATAGGGATCTTTTGAATCTTTCCAAAAAGGATCTTCCCACGCCGATGTTAAGACTGGTAAATGACGACCTCCAGAAGCCTTAAGATAATTCCCCATCACCTTTGGTTGTATTAAGTATGCAAGAAACTCCTTAGCTAGTTTCTGTTTCTTAGAATCGGCAAATAAAAACACTTGCTTAACCGTAATTAAGTAGCGCATTGGCAAGCCATTAGGTTTATTTGGAAACTCTAAGATACCAAGCTTTTGATAATATTTATCAAGGTTTTGCCTCACAGCAGCAGGAATTGAAAGCGAGTTGTTAGGAGTCATAACTACGCTTTGATTAAGCAAGCTACGATTATTGTCTGGATTCAACCAATTTACAGCATCTGGTGGTACGTAGCCTTGCTGATAAAAGTTTGTGTACCATTTTAAGCTGTTAATAATACCTTGACGCACTTTCGGATCGTCAAGAAGGAGTTTATCCATAGCATCTAAAATTTGCACATCGTATGCTTCTAAAATCTGCTCAAACAAGTAGTATGTATCAGCAGAACTAATACCGAAGGTAAACCCTAACCCATAAATATTCTGTTTTTTATTTGGTATTTCTTTTGTCCGCAAGTCATCCTGTATTTTTTTCCAAAACTCCCAAAAACCATCCCAATCCTTTGGTACATCACTTTCTTTACGACCTATTTGCCTTAGCAAATCTCGCCAGTAGAAAATGTGAATAGTTGCTTGGCTCATTGGCAAAGCATAGTAGCTTTGCTTTTGAGTAACATTGTTATAAAAGTGAACAGTTTTTAGAATTTTTTCAGGGTAAAAACTTTTAAGTGGCTCAATTATATCTGATACATCTGCTAGTTTGCCTTCCCAACTTAAACGGGGAATAAGTTCTCGATCGGCAGTATAACTGGTAACAATATCAGGCAAGTTGCCAGCCTGAATTTCTCTTTGAATCTTCCGTGTTAGCTCATCTGTGGAATATAAAGAAAGCTTGATTTTGTTGCCAGTTTGTTTTTCCCACTCGCTAACTAGTTGCTTGAGAGCTTCATCCTCTTCCTGAGTAAAACCTTTATCCCACCAAATCCTTAAATCGGTAGTTTCACTGGATAACTTATTAAGTGGGGAAGGGGAGGATTGATATGTGTTAGTGCAAGCAACAATTATCAAGCAGAGGATTAATGCTATGAGTGCGTAGCGACGAGTAGTTAGTCTTGGTACTACGCTAAAAGCTTCTTTAGCTCTCTGCTGACTCTTCAAGACTTGAGTAATCTGACTGGCTTTTTTTCTGGACACCACACTTCTACAGCTTATATTTAAACTGAATACATATACTCAATTTAAGGCTTTTTGTTGATCTCTCAATAATTTACAAGCGATCGCTCTTAAAAGAGATGGGTAACTGCTTGCTCTTGGATAAGACAGAGCGCGTTAGCAACACATCGCCTCGCCATTTACACCGATTGGAACAATTATTCTACCGCGTGGTTTAATAATTCCATTGATAAATCGAATGCGAAGTGCTTAATATAACACCTCGCATTCTGAAGATTTCTATTTGACTGTAGGGTTGAGGATTAAACAACTAGCAAGTTATTTTGACTTAGTGACACTCCACCAGATAGTTGTGCAAATTGTACCTGAGCAAATCCACCTGTACTACCATCTTGGTCAAAATATAGTGCGCCTGTAGTGTTATTATAGATAAATCGCTGATCGCTCGTTGTCGCAGATGCTCCAAGGGTAAAAGAGCTAGCTGAGAGTATACCTGATGATAACGCGCCACCAAAACCAGCAGCCGATACGCGAATCTTTTCATTAGTCGCGTTGAAGTTATAAATACTATCAATACCTTCACTGAAACTATTGAAAACAAAGGTATCAATACTAGCTCCTCCATAAAGGTTATCATTACCTTTGCCACCTTTGAAGGTGTTTTTACCAGAAGCGCCAGAGGCTGTGAGAGTATCATTACCATCGCCTCCATCCAGTAGATTATCGCCTGATGAATAGTCAACAATCAAGCGATCGTCATTAGCGCCACCATTGAGCGTGTTATTGCCAGAGACAGTATAAGCTCCATATAAAGAATATAAGGAAGCTGAACCAGCAGCTGTCAGAGTATCATTGCCATCGCCCCCATTCAGTAGGTTATTGCCTGATGAATAGTTAGTAACTAAGTTATCGTCACCAGCGCCACCATTGAGGGTGTTCTTGCCAGAGATAGCATCGAGATCAAAATTGCCTCGGTAGTCGTCGTAGGAGCCAGAGACGTTAAGAGAATCATTATCATCACCACCAGAGAGCAAATTATTACCATTTGAATAGTCAGCACTCAAGTAATCCTTACCTGCACCGCCGAGAATCGTGTTATTTCCACGTCCCCCAGCGAGGGTATCGTTGCCATTGCTCCCCACAATCAAATCATTGTAGTCTGTACCTGAAATATTTAATTGTTCGATATTCTTGTAGCTCACCTGATTCGGGCCTGCTGTAATCGAACCAGTGTTAGTAACAGCATTGAATGTCGTTGTGATTCCCTGGCCGATAGAATAGTTATAGAAGGACAACAAATCGTCACCTTTCCCTCCATCTATGGTATCTTTGCCGCGATCGCCTCCGGTGAGTGTATCATTGCCATTGCCCCCTACAATCAAGTCATTGTAGGCTGTACCTGAGATATTTAATCGTTCAATATTCTTGTAGCTAACCTGATTCGTACCTGATGTAATGGAGCCAGTGTTAGTAACAGCATTGAATGTCGAAGTGATTCCCTCACCCCCGCTAGAATTACTGTAATAATAGGCTTCCAATAAATCATCACCTTTTCCCCCATCGATAGTATCATTGCCACTACTACTACCGTAGAGCGAAATTGTATCGTTGCCATTACTTCCCACAATCAAGTCATTGTAGACTGTACCTGAGATATGTAATGCATCGATATTCTTATAGTTAATCAAATCCGTGCCCGCCCTAATCGAGCCAGTGTTACTAGCAGCATTGAAAGTTGAAGTGATTCTCCCATTAGGATAGATATAAGAAACGCTCAACAAATCGTCACCTGTCCCCCCATCTACTGTTTGAGTCGCTAACGAAGGTGGAGAAGTATATAGGACGAAAGAGAAGGAATCATTGCCATTCCCTCCATTGAAAATGTTATTACCAAACTTGCCCTGGGCTTTTTTGTCGTCGTAGTAGCCAGAGGCAAAGAAAGAATCATTGCCATCTCCTCCATTGAGGATGTTATCGCCCGTTGAATAGTTAACACTCAATTCATCGTCACCAGCACCACCATCGAGAGTGTTATTACCGGAGGTAAAAGAGGCGGAATAGTCGTATTCGCGAGAGGCACTAAGAGAATCATTGCCATTTCCTCCATTGAGGATGTTATCGCCTGTTGAATAGTTAGCATTTAATTGATCGTTACCAGCACCACCGTTGAGGGTGTTATTGCCATCTGTCTTAGACGCAGAGAGATTATCATTCCCATCTTCTCCATTGAGAATGTTATCGCCTGTTGAAGAAGTAGCACTGAATTGATCGTTACCAACACCACCATTAAGGATGTTATCGCTTGTTGAATAATCAACATTCAAGTAATCGTTACCTTCACCGCCAAAAATCGTATCATTGCCATAATTTAAATCATTGCCACTACTGCCTCCGAAGAGTAAATCGTTACCATTACTCCCAACAATAAAATCAGCGTAGGTTGTACCTCTAATTTCTAATTGTTCGATATTGTTGTAGTTAATCCGATTTGTGCCAGCCCTAATTGAGCCAGTGTTAGTAGCAGCATCGAAACTCGAAATGATTCCACTGCTAGCACTGGTATAATATACAGACAAATAATCCTCACCAGTTTCTCCATTTACGCTTTGAGTCGTTAAGGAAGAGGGGGAAGTTTTTGAGGCGGACAAATGGAAGTCATCATTACCAGCGCCTCCATTTAGAGTGTTTTTACCCCGGACTTCATCGGCGTAAAAGGAATCATTGCCGTCTTTGCCTGAAACCGTATTGTTGCCAGCAGAATAGCTAATATGAAGGTAGTCATCCCCTATATCTCCACTGAGGATGTTATTTCCAGAAGAATAGGAAGCATCAAGGGTATCATTTCCCTCATCACCCCGCAGCAGGTTATTACCAGTACCACCACGGAGGGAGTCACTACCCGTACCACCACGAAGAGAGTCGTTATCCGTACCACCAAGCAAAGTATCATTGCCTGCACCACCAATGAGGGTATCATTTCCGGCATCACCGTTTAAAAGGTCGTTGCCATTTTTGCCATCGATAATATCATCACCTACTTTAGCGTTAATTGTATCTGCGTCCTGGCTACCCAATAGAGTATCCTTACCGTTGGTTCCAATGATATTAACCATAACTTTTATCTTCCTGAATCTATTTTTGAGTAACTTCAGCTATTAACTTGTTGTTAATGTTATTTAAGGACACACAGAAATAGTCGAGAGTTAACGCTTTCGACATACTTTTATGTCACTTTTGAGGGCTAGCAATTTTCTCGAAAATCTACCCTATTGATAAGCTTGAAAATAGGACTTATCTAACTGACTTGAAAAAGGCAGGAGGTGAGGCAGCCCCCGTCTTGGCGGTTCCCGTCGATAGCCCAGCGTTAGCGAGTCTTCGAGCGTCTGGGGGACTGCCGAACCCGAAGGGCAGGAGGTTCAAAGTTAAAGTCTTTACCTATTCCCTATTTCCTTTTTCATTCGTTATTTGTGTACCCGTTAATAATGCTATTTACAACTATCTAAGTCTTAAGCATTGTACATATTTATGAGCGTGTATTTAGGAAAACAGATGGTTTAACGATTTTTTTATCATTCTTGATCCGCAGATCAAACCAGCCATCACTGACAAAGTGTCGAAAAATCAAGCTTGAATTCCTAAAACCCACACTTCATATTTCTTATCAAAGCGTAGCCCTACTGTCGTAAATATAGAGAATAATTCACTTTCGATAGGGAAAGAATTTTTATGCAGTTGTTGTGGGCTATTGCCCGTGGGTGTGTAGCTTAAAAATAGGGAACATCTAAATAACACTTTGATAACCATATCTGAATATTTACTGAGATGTCCACACTTAAAGACATATCTTTGCATACTCTTCACATTATTTGCCGATCAGTATAATGTCAGTACTTGTCTTTATCTATTCTTCATGTCTTAATAGCCACTAACAATCAAGATGTAGCAGTTAAGCAGCAAGTAAATGCTTGTGTAATCTGCTCGTGTAGCGTGTCGTCCCCCCTATTACCGCAAGGCGGAATTAAAAATTAAAAATGAATACAGCATAACGGTTTCGTTGATTTGGAATGATTGGTTTATTTCCGCCGTGTTGTACTAGTAGACAAGCAAGCTGTAAGAGTTTTTAACTCTGGGGTTATGCTGCGAGGTTCTGACGACGAGTTACAGGAGTTGAAAGCGATCGCACTGGACATTGACACGTTATCAAGAACTGCTTAGGGATAACTATCTCCCAAACATACCCCTGTAGCCCGTCCTACGCATCCTTCCTGATGATCTAATCGAATCGATTTCGTCGTTCACGGCTTGGGTGCATTGCGAATCCCCATTCCCGAAGGTTGTGGTAGCATCTCTGCACGCGAGTTGTTCGAGATTATTATTGGGGTAATGCACAAACCCTGATTATTTCAAGGCTCGTGCGATCGCTTCACCGCCCCCCATTCTGCTGCACTACATGAGTCAACAACTCCTGACCGCCCTGACTCCCAGGATTATATTCCCCCTCCCGAAAGAACACATCCTGTCCTGTCGTGAAAGCGCGTGCCTGAATTGATCGATTCAACTGGTCAGATTGACCATTCGTGTGAACCTTCACTCCACTGAAATCAGCGCCAAACGCCTGTTCCATCGGTTCGCGGATATTGTCTGCCCACCAGCCTTTGCTTGTTTAATGGACGCTTCCAGGTCGTAAATGTCTCCAGGCTGGCTAATTGAGAGTTTTGCTTGCCTACGCAGTGGTATGCGACTTATATCGTGAGTAAGTGGCTTATCGAGTGGTTGTATTTCAAGTCCCTAAAATCTAAATCCAGGCAAAAACTAAGTTCGACTTTTGGCTACTTTTGATTCTGATGCAGTACCTTTAGCCTGGATTTAGGGAGAGTTTTTTTATTTATGGATTCAAAACAGCAACAAAGTTTTTTCACCTTCGATGGAGATATTGGCGGGACTGCTGGCTACGCTGGGGTTTCGGCGGCATCTGATGCTACCAAGGCGGCTAAAACGGCAAGTAAATATCTCAACGACTCACTGCTGATGAACCAGCTTACAGAACACGTATATAAACTTTTGCTAGAAGATTTGCGATCGCAGCGCGAAAGGGTAGGTAGTTATGATTCTCAAAGGTGGTTGTGATGGCTACAGGCGCTAATAACGGCAACATTACTCACGAATTAAATTATGTTACTACTAATCGTTTCTATGTAGAAATAGACAGTTCTATTGCTGCATCTTTTGCGGAATGTACAGGATTAAGTATTCAAATTAAGAAAAATGTGTTTCAGGAAGGTGGTGTTAACGACCAACAAAGAATTTATTTAGGTCATACAGAATTTGCAGACATCACTCTTAAACGTGGAGTTACCGATCATCCAGGTTTTTGGAACTGGATGAATGCAGTTTTTGATGAACAAAAGAAAACATCTCGACGCAATGTCAATATTTTGATTTTCAATCAAGCCGGTGAAACGATGATGAGTTGGACTTTGATTGGTGCTATTCCTATAACCTGGAAAACACCTGCACTCCAAGCAGATGGTAAGGCTGTTGCCATTGAAGAATTAACTTTAGCTTATGAAGGCTTACAAGTTGCAAGGTCTACAGGAGGAGGCACTTCTGTACAACGGAATCAAAAAAGTGGATATTTCGTTTCTAGCTAATTGGCTATTTTTAAACGATAACTATGCAAATTATTCAATCTCCACTAGGAAGCAATATTCATCCCCTTGGGGTAATATCATCTTTATCTACTCCTGATAGAATGATATTGAGAAAACAGTCTCATTCTCTGCATTCACGAAGTAATTTTCTTAGTCCCATACAAACTAAACTACCATTAGTTACATCCTCTAAATTTTTCTTATCTCGTGAAAATGAACCATCGATACAACCATTAATAGGTTGGGATAGTTGGGATAATCAAGATATAAATAGTAATTTGCCATTACTGGAATCTGATTCTTTTGATTCAATAAGTCTACCCGAAAATAGTCATATTAATACTAGTGAAAAAGTAAAATATAGTATTCCGGAGATACTGCCAAATCGGATTGATAAAAAAACGAGTGATGATACCTCGCAACAACTAAATATTAAAAGTAAATCTAAATCAAAAAAAATAAATAAATCTCAAAAGCCACTTGAGAAAAAATCCAAATCCAAATCTAAAAAAGCAGTCAAATCATCTGTGGCTAAGAATATTGTTCAAAGCAATGTTACTATTAATGGTCAAGAAGATAGCTTATTAGCATTAGATGAGTCTCTGTCTGTTGAGGCTAATTTGGAAATACCCACATTGCAACTAGATAATGCTGTCGTTGATAATTCTCTAGTTTTGCCGTCAGCGCTTACCTCACCCGATCTTGATGATGCACCTACTTTAATCCATCCTTTGGCAAATGATGAAAATGCTATAGGGGCGAATATTGCTGCACCTAATTCTGAGTCTTCAGTTGCAAAAAGCCCTATTGCAATACAACAAGAATTTGATTCCAGTGTTTCAAGTGAGCCTCTAGCAAGTATACCTGTTCAGTTAACACCTACCTCAGCCGATATTGAAGACACACCTAGTTTATTCAGAAACTCTGATAAGAATGAACCCTTAGTAATTTCAGAGTCACAGTCTGCTATGGTGGTTAATGTCTCAGATATCTCAGCAAATCTGACTTCACTACAACGTGATAGCTATGTTGAGAGTACTAATAGCGAGTTTACAGAAAGTCAGCCCATTTTAGTACCACCTGAGATTGTTGAAACACCAACAATTACCGCTATATCATCAGAAATTGGTGAAACAGCGATCGCACCATTTACAGCTACATCGCCTGAGATTGCTGAAACACCAACAATTATCGCTACATCGCCTGAGATTGGTGAAGTACCGACAATTACTCCTACGTCCCCTGAAATTGTTGAAACACCAATAATTACTCCTACATCATCAGAGATTGGTGAAACTGCGATCACACCACTTACCGCCACATCGCCTGAGATTGTTGAAACACCAGTAGTTAGCGCCATATCATCTGAGATTGGTGAAACAGTGATCGCACCACTTACCGCCCCATTATCTGAGATTGGTCAAACAGAAACACCAATAATTACGGCAATATCCTCTGAGATTGGTGAAACACCAATAATTACGGCAATATCCTCTGAGATTGGTGAAACAGTGATCGCACCACTTACCGCCCCATTATCTAAGATTGGTGAAACAGAAACACCAATAATTACGGCTACATCACCTGAAATTGTTGAAACACCAATAATTACGGCAATATCCCCTGAGATTGGTGAAACACCAACAATTACCGCCATATCGCCTGAGATTGCTGAAACAGCGATCGCACCAATTATCGCCACATCATCTGAGATTGTTGAAATACCAGCAATTACCGCCATATCGCCTGAGATTGGTGAAACTGCGATCGCACCACTTTTCGTTACATCGCCTGAGATTGGTGAAATACCAACAATTAGCGCCATATCGCCTGAGATTGGTGAAACTGCGATCGCGCCATTTCTGGCTACATCATCTGAAATTGCTGAAACACCAACAATTAGTACAATATCGCCTGAGATTAGTGAAACTGCGATCGCACCACTTACCGCCACATCATCTGAGATTGTTGGAACACCAACAATTACTCCTACATTACCTGAGAATTTTGAAACTGCGAGTATTTTTAGGAAAATTATTGACAATGAACAAATAGTAGAATTAGAGTTTACCTATGCGGTAACAAATGAAGAAAATCCTGGAATATCAACCTTTGTTGATACCTCAGATAATCCCACCTCCCCACAAAATGAGGTAAACACACTACTTCAAGTTGAGCAAAATGCGATCGCAGAAAATTTGCCAGCACCTAAAGGTTATGCTACTGGTGGCCACGTAACAGATTTCCACGTTGAAAATCGCCAGCAGATAGCACCCTCGGATACAATACCTGCAATGCTTACGCCTGGGGAGTTTGTGATTAATACCAGGGATGCACAGAAGAATTTACCTCTACTGCATCACATCAACACTGGTGGAACACCGCACGATATTATCCTTCCAAGTTTACAGACACCCAATCCCACAGAACCAGAAGAAACAATTTCTCCAGAGACTCCGACTAAAGTCGATTCTTTTTCAGACACTTCATTACAACTAAAAAGCGCTGAGACTGATTCACCTGAGATATCGAATTCTTTAATTCCTTCTTCCTTGGGGTTGAATATTAGTAAACAGAAACTTTCTATTCTCAATTCTCCAGAGATTCATACCCTTCACAATGAAACAATTGATGTAGGTGAATCCTCACCCCAATACTCATCGCCTCCCCTGATTTTCCGAAAAACAAATTCCACCACTAATACATCTTCCCAATGGTCAAATACACCTTCTCAATGGTCAAGTGTAGAAGATTTACTAAATGGAAATGATGATGAATTCACTAGCTTTAATTTTAATGAGGGAGAATCTAATAGCCAAAATTATGAATTTTCTCATGTTTCAGAATCACCACAAGTTTTTGCTAAACATCTTCCTTTAGCTAGAGGCTTTGCTGATGGTCGAGAAGTTACCCCACCCGATATATCTAGAGAAATAACACCAGTAACTGAGACTATAGAAAGCGCATCCTCATTTTCTCAAGAAGATGATAAAGATGATACGGCTGATCTTGAAGCTCTAGCTCGTGAAGTTTATCACAGATTACGACAACGGATAGAAATTGAGCGAGAACGACATGGTGGTTCCTCTGGTAGATTACGTTGGTAAATTTGTATTCAATAATTAATTTTAGGAGAATATTCAAATGGCAAGTCCAGCAATTATTGTTATTCAAAAGCGTCAACCGCAACTTGAGAAAGCCAAACTTGTAGCTTATAACGGTGAAGCGCCAGATATTGAATTAATGTTTAATCCTACAGATATTAGTTTCTCTCGGACTGTCAAGTGGGAAAGTAAGGATGGGAATAGAGGAACTACTCTACTTCCGAAAGTAAACTTTTCTGGCGTTGAACCTTACAAATTCACACTTAAACAGTTACTTTATGATACCTATGAAACGAAAGAATCGGTGATGAAAAAATATATAGATAAAATTAAAAAAGGTGTAGAAACTATCAGCAAAGCAACTGATAAACGACCACCTGTTTATATATTTACATGGGGAAATGAGTATTTTTATTGTGTAATTACAAGTTTAACCTACACTTTAAATATGTTTTTGAGTGATGGTACACCAGTAAGGGCACTGGTAGATATAGCCTTGCAAGAAGTAGATAAGAATAACCTTCCAGGAGGACGTGAATCTGCTTCTACAGGCAATGCTCGTGCGGGAGATCAAAAGGGACAAACACTGAGTAAGACAAAATAAGTAATACCAATTTTAAAAAAGAATGCGACAAATAGACCATTTGTAGAGACGCGATGAATCGCGTCTTTAGCCAAGGATGTGTTGCAATCATTAATTGAATTGGTATAAAGTGACAAATTAGTATTTACTTTGTCATTAAAGGCTGCTCTGAACATTTCATAAGTTATAAAGTAATAATTATGCCTCCTAAAAAAAGCCTTTATTTAAGCGAACCTAAAATACAGATAGACGGAAAACAGGCTTCTCCTGAATTAATGAAGGATTTGTTGCAAATCACAATCGAAGAAAGCCTTCATTTACCAGCAATGTTTACGCTAGTAATCCATAACAGCTATATTCCCGCATCTGACCGACCAGAAAACAAAGCTTGGCGACATGAGCAGTTGTTTAAAATTGGGAAAAAAGTAAAGTTAGGTTTTACTTCGAGTACTACTCTAGATAATAATTTTCAAGAGGAGGTAGGAGAATTTCTCATTGAAGGCGAAATTACAGCGATGGAAGTTCACTTCAATGAAAAATCTGAAGCTGATATTATTGTTCGCGGTTATGATATTTCTCATCGTCTGCATAGAGGTCGTTATAATCGCTCTTTTTTAAATAAAACTGATAGCGATATAGTCAAGCAAATAATTAAAGAAGTAGGTATAAAATCTGGCAATATAGAAGCAACTGGTGAAGTTCATAAGTATGTCTTCCAAGAAAATCAAACTAATATGGAGTTTTTGCGAGAAAGGGCTGCTCGCATTGGTTTTGAGTTATTTATTACAGAGGAAAAGCTAAATTTTTGCAAACCAAAAAGTCAGGAAGCTTTATCACTAAAATGGCTAGTTGATATTAATAAATTTAGTACCCGCGTTACCAGTGCCGAACAGATAAGTTCTGTAGAGGTACGCGCCTGGGACTATACCCAGAAACAATTGATTAGTGGAACAGCTAAGAAAGAAAAGCCAATAACCGAGACAGGTAATAAGCTAGGAAGTAGTACTAGTAATGCATTTTCTAATCTTAAATCTCCCAAAATGATTGTTGTAGATAAACCTGTTGCCAGCAAAAAACAAGCAGAGACGATGGCTCAGGCTTTGTGTGATGAACTAGGAGGAGAATTTGTTTACGCAGATGCCAAAGCAGAAGGGAATCCTGAGATTCGTCCGGGACGGGTTATTAATCTTCAGGATATGGGCGATCGCTATAGTGGTAAGTATTATGTTACAGAAACCCGCCATTTCTTCAGTCAGCGCGTTTATGAAACTTATTTCAGCGTGCGGGGACTACGTTCTGGTAGCTTATTCACAACTCTATCTCCAGAAAAACGTCTCCAGCCATCTGAGACTTTATTAGTAGGGATTGTCACTGATAATAAAGACCCACAAGCATGGGGTAGGGTGAAGGTTAAGTTTCCCACTCTCACAGAAGAACATACAAGTGACTGGGCGAGAGTTGTAGCTGTGGGAGCAGGCCCAAATAGAGGTTTTGACTGTTTACCAGAGGTAAACGATGAAGTTTTGGTAGGTTTTGAACATGGCGATATCCATCGTCCCTACGTTATTGGCGGAGTATGGAATGGCAAGGATGCACCACCGGAAAAAGTAAGGGATTCAGTTACAAGTGGTGTAAGATTACGCACCATTAAAACTCGTGTAGGTCATACTCTACAGTTTGTTGAAGAAGATAAAGGAAGTAGCAAAAAAGGTATTCGCGTAGAAACTGAATACGGTCACAAAATATATCTTAATGACAGTCAAAGGTGTATAGAGATTGAAACTAAAGGCGGTCATAGAATCAAAATGGACGATATGGCTAAATCTGTTTCAGTGAAATCAACAGGTAATATGTCATTAGATGCTGCTGGCAATATCGACATTTCAGCTAACGGTACGATTACAGTCAAAGGTGCGTTGATTCGACTTAATTAATTTTCTATGTTTTTTCTCAGCGCTCTCTGTGCCTCTGTGGTTTAAAAGTAATTTATCTAACCACAGAGACGCGGAGAACACAGAGGCAAGAGATTAAAGACACAATAGGAGGTTGTCGTGGGTAGACCAGCAGCAAGAATTACCGACAATGTAGCGCACCCCTTACCCCCAGTTTTAACAGGAGGGCCGGGTAGTCCCAATGTGTTGATTGGGTCTTTACCTGCGTGGCGGGGTGTGCTTGCAGCAGCAGTACCAGGTTTGCAGTCCGCCAAAACATCTTCTGATATAGCTATCAAAGCGGCTGAGGCTGCTACCCTAGCGGCGGCTGGTACACCAGGGGCACCTGCTGCCTTAGCTGCCGAACAAACTACAAAGACAACGGCAGCTTCTACTATGGGTAGTGCGATCGCTGCTGCTGCTGCTGGTGCTGATATTCATAATTGCGCCACACCTTTGCCCGTCCCTCCCCACGGCCCTGGAGTTGTGATTGACGGTAGTCAGACAGTGCTGATTAACAATCTGCCTGCATCTAGGATGGGCGACACCGTTTTAGAAGCATTAGGGCCACCGAATAAAATTATCAAAGGTAATCCCACTGTTTTGATTGGCGGCTGATTGAAGAGGCAGGGGGTAGGGGGGAGTTATACCAATTCTGTATGAAGATGCGCTAAACCATGTTTAAGTACAAGAAAGGAAAACGAACCGCAAAGGACGCGAAGGACACAAAGTAAAGAAAGAAGTTAAAAGGGTTTGGCGCAGCCTCACAAAGAAATGGTATTAGAATCTCTTTCATCCACCTTTAAACTGGATAAATCCACTCCAGAACTCCGTTCATCCACCTTTGAACTGGATGAATCCACCTCGGAACTCCGTTCATCCACCTTTGAACTGGATGAATCCACCTCAGAACTCCGTTCATCCACCTTTGAACTGGATGAATCCACCTCAGAACTCCGTTCATCCACCTTTGAACTGGATGAATCCACCTCAGAACTCCGTTCATCCACCTTTGAACTGGATGAATCCACCTCAGAACTCCGTTCATCCACCTTTGAACTGGATGAATCCACCTCAGAACTCCGTTAATCCACCTCAGAATCTTAAACTCTTGCCTACCTCTTCATCCTCGACCTTTGGAGAATAGGCTTAAACCTTCTGTGCCGATATCTTTGAAGATATCCATGTAACAGCTGTCTAAGTGCCAGATATGGTTTACGGTCGTCAACGAGCCTATTTGGGAACAGGTTGGGCTTATCCACTGCATTTAAGTGTGCAAGGTGGGATACAACTTAGCCGTGAAGATCAAAAAGTTAAAGAATCTATTTGGATTATCCTCCGCACGGGAGTAGGTGAGCGGGTTTATCGTCCAACGTTTGGTTCGCGCTTGTCGGAACTGGCGTTTGCACCTTTAAATAGCGATACCCTACTGCGAATCCGCCTTTATGTCTTGGAAGCTTTAGAAGTTTGGGAACCACGCATTACTATCGATGAAGTTGTTACCGACCCTGACCCTGTGCGTGGCAGAGTAGATATCATTATCAATTATCGACTTAAAGACGGCCCCGATATTTATAGTTTTGTTTATCCTTATTATTTGGTGTCAGCTGGGGAGGAATCGTGAACTTTGACTTTCTACCGAAATTACCTTCTTCCAACTTAGACGATCGCGCCTTTGATGATTTGGTGCAAGAATGTATCATGCGTATTCCTCGCTACTGTCCAGAATGGACTGACCACAACCTCAGCGACCCAGGAATTACGCTCATTGAGTTATTTGCTTGGTTAACTGACCAGATGTTGCTCAGATTCAACCAAGTACCCCGAAAAAATTATGTTGCTTTTTTAGAATTACTAGGTATTCGTCTCCAGCCTCCCGCCCCAGCCCGCACAGAATTAACTTTTTATTTAAGCGCTGCACTACCTGAAGCCTACACAATTCCCGCCGGATTGGAAGCCTCAACTATCCGCACTGAAACTACAGAAGCTATTACCTTCAGCACAGATTCTCCTCTAATTATCGGCAAACCCCGCATCCAACATTTCTTAACTGCCCAAACTACCGAAGATATTCCCCAATCTCTGCGCGAAAGAGTCACAACTTCTTGGACTCGTCAATCTAACGGTTACTGGACAGGTAATGAACAACCGATTTTTGAAGAGGAACCCCAGCCTGGTAATTGCTTTTATTTAGCAATTAATTCTGATGATCCAATAGATGCTAATGTTTTAGAAATTATTTTCCAAGGGGCTGCGGCTACCCCTGCTGGGATTAACCCCAATCAACCACCCCGAAGATGGGAAGCTTGGGATGGGGAAAATTGGCAATCAGTTTTATTGCAAGAATCAGATGATAAAACTCGCGGCTTCAGTTTTTATGAAATCGCCCAAGAGGGTGAAAACCCGTCTCAAGGTGCAGAGGTCCGTCTGCATTTACCTCAAATTTGGCCTGTGGCTAATTTTACCTCTTACCGAGGTCGCTGGTTGCGCTGTAGCTTTATTTCTACAGAAGCGAATGAAACTGGCTACAATCGTCCGCCAAGGATTATTGGTTTAGCAGTGCGTTCAATTGGCGGTACTGTTAGGGCTAGCCATAGTACGCTGATTCAAGATGAACGATTGGGAATTAGTGATGGTACACCCGGTCAAAGTTTCGAGTTACAAACAGCACCAATTTTAGAACGCCGAGAAAATGAGTATATTTTAGTTACTCCTGCTGATGGTTTGCCGCAAAAGTGGACTGAGGTGAGAGATTTTGCTGATTCTGGGCCGCATAACTTCCATTACACCATCGATTCCATCACTGGTACAATCCAATTTGGGCCCCTGATTCGGGAACCGAGCCAACTTAAACAACAAACCCAGGTAAGATCAAGAATCCAGCAACCATCACTAGATGACACATCTGTACAAGTTCTAGAAAATAACCAGTCGGAACACCAATATGGGGCGATTCCTCCCCGTGGTGCAGAGATTAGGATGGTTACTTATCGTACAGGCGGCGGTAGAGAAGGCAATGTTCAAACTGGGGCAATCCAGTTTTTGAAGTCTGCATATCCTTATGTTGCTAGTGTGGTCAATCGTGTACCAGCAATCAATGGAGCAGATGCTGAGTCACTGGAACAGGCGGTAATGAAGGCTCCCCGCATCCTCCGCACACGCGATCGCGCCGTCACTGCTGAAGATTTTGAAGTTTTAACTCAACAGGCGGGTGCAGGTGCGATCGCGCGCGTCCGGTGCTTGCCAGCAAATTCTCGTAGACAAGCTGGTATAGTTAGTTTGCTGGTAGTTCCTTATGCAAACACAGATGCGATCGCCCAAGGCAATGGCATGACACCAGAAGAATTTGCCCTGAGTAATGCCCTCCAAGAGCAAATTTTGACTTACTTAGATGAAAGACGCTTGTTAGGGGTACAAGTAGAGTTACAAGAACCGAATTATGTAGGTGTTTCGGTACAGACAGAAGTTGCTTTAGAGCCAGCATACAACAACCCTTTTGCCAGCGAAGAAATTCGTCGTAATTTAAGGCGATCGCTGTATAAATATTTAAATCCCTTAACTGGAGGAATCGACGGCAAAGGTTGGGCATTTGGGCGACCCGTTTATACATCGGATATTGTGGCATTACTGCAACAAACCCCAGGCGTGCGTCATTTAGGCCCCGTCTTGCTATTTCCCATCCGCAAGCAAGGAGAAAATTGGCGACGACAACCATCCCCAGAACAATTGATCGATCCGGGATCGGAAGGTTTGATATGTTCTTGGGCTGATACAAATCTGCGTTCAAATCACGACATCCAGATAATTCGTAATTCCTAATTCGTCAGTAGTTATTCTCTCCCTTGCCCCCTGCCCCTTGCCTCCTCTTACCCCCAATCCCAAATCCTATGGTTCAAAGTCGCTCTAGTCCAGCTGTAAGCATTCAATTAACGCCAATGCAAATTCCCGAAGCTTTACCTGTGGCAGGTTTAGCATTTGCAAATGCAGAAAACATCGATGTCGCTGGACGTAGTTTGCTCTTGCATCCTGGA
Source organism: Nostoc sp. JL23 (assembly GCF_017115065.1). NCBI lineage: Bacteria > Bacillati > Cyanobacteriota > Cyanophyceae > Nostocales > Nostocaceae > Nostoc > Nostoc sp. JL23. The sequence continues at coordinate 6,901 of NZ_JABXKN010000043.1, read as the reverse complement.
CATCCCAGCGAGATGATTGTGCAAGTGCAAAACTTAGAACAACGTCCTTTGCGGGTGAGCTTAAGCGTTGAAGGAAACTTTCCATCTCAGTGGTGTCAGATTGGCACAGAAGGTAGTGAGATACCGCCTCGCGGACAAATGGATGCTGTTCTCTACTTCTCAATTCCCGACACATTTTTTGAAGACCAAGAGGCAATTTCCCCTGAAAAAAAAGACAAACTAACACTCAATTTTCGCAGCCTAATTACTCTACACATAGACCCAGGCACAGACAACGAACAAATCGAGAGAAGCGAGTATTTCGATTTATACATCCGTCCTTATACTGCCTACATGGAATTCTTGCCAATTTTGTATCGGGAGGTGGACTTTATTGGTCGCTTCATGAAGATATTTGAGCAAGCTTTTCAACCAATAGTTAATAGTTACAACGTCATGTGGGCAAACCTCGATCCCTTGACAGCACCGCAAGCACTACTACCCTTTATGGCTCATTGGGTTGCTTGGCAGGTGGATTCTGTTTGGGATCTCCAGCAACAACGGCGTTTAATTCGCCGAGCCGTAGAACTTTATCGTTGGCGAGGAACTCGTAAAGGATTGCGTCTCTATTTGCATCTTTATACTGGTTTACCGCTAGACGAACATTTACCAAATGAAGCTGATAAACATATTAGTATCACAGAACCTTTTGGCCCAAGTTTTATTATCGGAGATGCACAATTAGGAAATGCAGTTTTAGCAGGTGGGCAACCATATCATTTTATAGTGCGTTTGCGTTCAAATATTTCTAGTGGCATCATCAACGAAGAACTTATTCAAAGAATCATAGAACAAGAAAAACCTGCTTTTTGCACATACGAATTATCTATCGAAAATCCCTCTAATTAAATAATTCATAATAAAGTAAAATTTAATCCAAAATCTAAAATCTAAAATTGCTATGTCTCATCCTTTCCCACCACCACCAATTAAATCCTTTGAACGCCTGCAAGCCGCAGACGGCTTACTAATCAATGCGGAACGTTGGCGCACAGCCCATGAATATCACCGTAATCGGCAAAATGCTCAATATCAAAGTTTAAATCAACCAGGAATTGTCTGCGGTTTGGGCGTGCGAGATGTGACTGCCCCAAGCCAAGTTGAAGCTAGATATCGAGATGGACGTTGGGTACAAATTCAACCTGGGATTGCAATTGATTTAGCAGGTAATCTAATTGTTGTACCGACTTCTTATGATTTTCCCATCGATCTAGAAGTAGTAAGTTCTGAGCCACTCATGATCTACTTAGTAGTTAGCTATGTAGACCCCGATGAATTGCGGCGCGGACAGCAAAGAGATGTTGTTCAAGAGACTTATCGAATTGACCAAATAAACTCTACACCAGCCAGTTCAGAAATAGAAATATGTCGAATACTCCTACAACCAGGACATACTGACATTACCCAACCTGCGGATGCTTTTTTCCCTGGATATAATAATATTGATTTGCGTTATCGTCGTCAGGCGCAAATACGTCCTCAAGCACTTGTATGTATGGCACAGGCGACTCATAGCGATCCAGAATGTGCGCGTAATTTTTTCAGCCTTTCATATTTATTACAAGCAGTAGAACCCCTATACCCAAGTTTGCGAGGGGCTGATGAACCAGGTCAGGTTTCTTTAGCAGAAAACATCCAAGACTATGACATCCTTTATCTCACAGGTGGACAAGCAATTTCTTTAAATAGTCTTGAATTTGAATCTCTCAGAAATTACTTAAATTTAGGTGGTGTACTTTTTGTTGATGCGCCAACAAATGCTAATCCTCTGATTGAAAGTACTCAAGCTTTGGCACAACAGTTAGAGAGTCCTTTAAGACCTTTAGAAGAATTGCAACGGAGTCATCCTTTAAGGACAAAACCTTTCTTATTTGCTGCCTTGCCAATGGTTAATCAACAGCAGATAAAACTGTTAATTGGTGGAGGAATTATTTTAGCAATTGGAGATTTAGCAACTGCCTGGGGACTGGATAGAGATTTGAGTTTACCCAGATTGACCATTCGGACAGCTCAGGAATTAGGGATTAATATTCTTCACTATGCTTGGAAGCGGCGACAGTTAATTGGGTTGCAACAGGAAGATAATTCAGGGCAGTGGTGAAAGCCAAGTTAGTAAGATTATTGAGTTTGGTTGTTTGCGATCGCAGTATTATTTTTGTCGTGTTCAAGTTCTCTCATTAGTGAATCAAAACCACTGGTATTGTTTCCACTTTGGGCAAATAAAGACCGAATTTTATTGATGATCGCACTCATGCTATTGGAGAAAAACCGACCGAGATTATTAACAAAGTTTTTCAGTTTTTCAAATATCGAAACCTCGACAGTGGAGTATTTATTGACAATTGGATATACAATTTTTCCTTTTTCTGTTTGATAGTATTCTTGTTCAGGCATCAACATTGATGTGAGTGGTTGCACCTGTTTTGCCATATCAGCTTCGGTTCGTTTATTGCTGAGGAATAAAACATCATAAATTTTTCCATTCCAGCTAGCCCAATAATGGTTTTGGAAAAACCATCGTTTTCCATCATCACAATTAGGCTTTTTCCCTTGGTATGGGGTAGCTCCAGCTTCACTCAAAAAAGGTTTAGCGATACTTTCAATTGTTATTTTTTCAATACCAAAATATTCTTCTGCAACTTTTTTAAAAGCACGAGCTAATGTCTGACAATCTCCTTCTGGAGAGCCTTTTAATAGAGTTTCTGGACTCTTACTCACCATTGTGTATTGAAATTGGATATTTACAAAGTTTTTGAAAAGTTGTTCCAGTATTTTATCTTGTGGCAATGTGTCATCTATACCATTGACTAGTGTTTTGGATAGGGAATATTCTTGTAAAAATTTTTGTTTTTTATCTGCTGAGTTATTTACTGCTAATATTTCTTCAGACTTTGCTTGTTCGTTCTTATTAGCTGGTATCGTCTGCTGTGCGTCCTGGTTTTGCAGAGGAGATCGATTAATTTGGTTGACTATAGAAGTAGCGACTTTATCCGCCTCTTGCTCATATCGATCTCCTGATTGACCAATAGTCAGTTTTGGCTGTATTTCTCCTATTGACACGCTATCAGCACGTTTTATCGCCATTTTGCTCAGGTTATGACCAAACTGCGAAGAGTGTTCCTTCCCTTGCTGCAAAGACTCATTCATCTTTGTTTGCAATACAGTGAGTCGCTCTTGCCCCTCTGGCGTGATAGTGCCATGCTTGGCTTGTATTTGGAGTTTCGTTGCCTCAAACTGATATTGTTGAAATTTCTGATTTTCTACCTTTGCCTGTACTATAGGCTTGTTGGAGCCAAGTTGAGAGTGGGTAGTTAATAAATGCGTAGGCGTAGCCCGTCGTAGACATTGCTCTGACGAATAAGCGGATGAGTCAGCTTTTTTGTGGATTTGTAGCCGTTCTTTCATCGCTAGTTTCAAAAGTCAATAGTGGCTAATTTATATATTATACCAATTTAAAAAAAGAATGCGACAGATACATACTCCCAAACCTTTGTTCTGTCTGGTTTTCTTAATTTTGAATTTTGAATTTTGAATTGATATTATGTCACTTACTTAAAGATCCCCGGCTTATTTAAGAAGTTGGGGATCTAATTGTTTACGAATAATTTAGGATGACGATATATTTCTACCGAATTAAGAACGCCTTACATTTAAGCAACACCATTCTTTGCGTTTCCACAGGGTAGCGACAACCCAGCCATTTTCTTCTAAAGCGTCAGCAACAGCTTTAGATTGTTCTAGTAAAATACCACTGAAGATTGCCCAAGTTTCAGGTTTAGCGATCGCACTCATTTCTGGAAGCAATTCAATAATGACATGAGCCAAAATATTGCAGACGATACCATCCACCGGACTTGCAATTAATTTTGTCAAAACGTCTACACTTCCCAATGCTGGTAGTAAACGTTCTGGACTAATGTCGTTCAGCGCACCATTACTGATAGTTGATTGCACCGCCAAAGGGTCATTATCTACTGCATAGACTTTCTCTGCACCCAGTAGCAGCGCCCCAATAGAAAGGATACCAGAACCACAGCCAATATCCGCAATTACTAAATGTTCATGTTTGCCACTACTACCTACAAACGACTGAGGAACACCACTTAGCCGCATTTCCAGGGATTCCAAACATAGCTGAGTAGTGGCATGGTTGCCAGTGCCAAATGCTACACCAGGATCGAGGCGAATTACTAACCGTTCCGTTGTTTCTGGTAATGGTAGCCAAGCGGGGTTAATTAAGAAGCGATCGCCTATTTCTTGCGGATGCCAATATTGTTTCCAGCTAGTCGCCCAATCTTCCTCATCAATTAACTGCCATTGTAAGGAAGGAGATGAGACTCCTACACAGAGGGCATCTTGACGCAGCCACAACGACAGGGCTGCCAAATCTAGTAGCTGTGTTTGAATTGTCGGCAGATAAGCCTTGACTAAAGATGAGTTTCCTTTATTTTCACTTGCTGTCCCACGACAGCCAAAATCTTCCAGTCGCCAAAAGATCGATTCTTCTAGGTCTGGCTCACATAAAATCTGTATTTCCCACCAGGTGTTTGCCATCTTTGAGTGCTGAGTGGTGAGTAGTGAGTGGTGAGTGCTGAGTTTGAGGGAGTTAGGAGTTAGGAGTTTTTAACTTTTAACTCCTAACTATTCACTCCTAACTTTTCTTGACTCAGTACTCACCACTCATAGTGTTACTGTATACGCGTCCCGAATACCAGAGACTTTTATAATCTCATCCAAAATGCCCTCTGGTAAAGGGTCATCTATACTCAGAGCCATTACCGCATCACCACGGACGATTTTACGACCTACTTGCATACTGGCAATATTCACATTAAAACTGCCGAGTAGGGAACCAAGTTTGCCGATAATCCCTGGCATATCGCGGTGCAGGGTAAACAACATATATTTGCTGGGTGGGACGTTAATCGGGAAACCATCAACGTCGGTGAGATGGATTTCCCGCTCACCCAACAAAGCGCCTGTGACAGAATGAGTACCTAAAGTACCCGTGGCTTCTAGATGCAGTGTGCCGGCATAGTCTCGAATGGAAGCATCGCGGGTTTCAATTACCCGAATTCCCCGTTCTTTGGCTTCTATGCTCGCATTTACGTAATTTACTCGTTCCCGCAAAGCTTGGTAAAGTAATCCTTTAAGGGCAGCGACGATCAAAGGCTGACTTTTGTTGGTCGCGAGTTCCCCTTGCAGTCGAATATTGAGTACTTCTACCCTTCCACCAGCTAGTTGTCCCACTAGATTACCTAGAGTTTCTGCTAGTTGCATATAGGGTTTGAGTTCTTCTAACACGTCGGGGCCGAGTCCGGGAATGTTGACAGCTGAACGTGCTGGTAGTCCTAAAAGGACATCGCGAATTTGTTCGGCAACATCAATGGCCACATTCACTTGAGCTTCCGTGGTAGAGGCTCCCAAGTGGGGAGTGAGGATGATTTCTTTACCTAGCGATCGCAATTCAGATTCACCCAGTGGTTCTGACTCGAATACATCCAAGGCTGCACCACCGATTTTACCCGCTTTCAGAGCTGCTGCTAAAGCTACTTCATCAATGATTCCACCACGAGCGCAGTTGATAATCCGAGCTGTGGGTTTCATCTTTGCCAAGGTTGTGGCATTGATTAAGTGGGTAGTTTCTGGGGTTTTCGGGATGTGAAGGGTGATATAGTCTGCTTGCTGGAAGAGTAAATCCAGCTCTACTAACTGACAGCCAATTTGTTCGGCTCGTTCTGTAGAAATAAATGGGTCATAAGCTAGGAGTTTCATCCCCATTGTCCTAGCTACAGCGGCAACATGGGAGCCGATTTTACCCAAACCGACAACGCCGAGAGTTTTTTTGTAGACTTCCGCACCAACAAAACTATTGCGATCCCAAGCACCGCGTTTCACCGAAGCATTAGCATCGGGGATGTGACGAGACAAAGCCAAAATCATCGCTAGCGCGTGTTCAGCGGCAGCAATTGTATTTCCCTCTGGAGAATTAACTACTACAATTCCTCGGCGTGTGGCAGCGGGAACATCCACATTATCCACACCCACACCAGCACGACCAATGATTTTTAGCTGGGTGCCAGCTTCAATGATTTCTTGAGTGACGCGCGTACCAGAGCGAATCATTAGCGCGTCATACTCACCAATAATTGCGATCAGTTCCGCTGGTTTTAGACCTAGTTTGACATCAACGGTAGCAACTTGCGAAAGAATGTCAATTCCAGCTTGGTCAATCGAATCAGAGACAAGAACCTTAGACATGATTACTTCATTTAAAGCTACAGGTTTTGCTGCACAAGACTTTTTAGTTTAGTCTTTATCTGTCGCAATTCAGCAAAAATTATTCGTTTGAATATCGACTTAACCTTAACTTACACTATCTGGTGGTGGTATCAAAGCATGAGTTGCTTCTGGTGGATACTGCCTCCTAAGTATTTGAAGGTGAGTGGCTATTTGCATCATCCTGTCGCTAAATATAAAGCATGAATAGCACTAAGCACCGATATATTTATTAATAGTTAAGAGTTACCAAAATTTTATCGGCTGAAGCAACTTTCTGAGTGGGGTAAAAATGCCTGTATTCTTGACTGGGCTGCAACTTTAGATCGGGCAATGCTATAGACAACCACGAAACGAGCGAGTAACTATTATATCTATCAAATCTTGGCTATTTCTAAATACCACAAGTGGTATCCCTTAGTCAAAGCAAGATATTGCAACTTTTATCCCAAATAAGCGTTTAAATTCACCAACTGTTCAGCTTTTGATTTGTCCGTATCGCATATTACCAGAGTCAGCTTTATGGTAATATCATGTTCGGTAAATCACTTACGATTAAGCCCCGATTTTAATCCACCAGTGA
>NZ_JABXKN010000146.1:0-33994 GCF_017115065.1 Nostoc sp. JL23 | reverse complement strand
TAGTTCATCGTTTTCATCCCTACTTTTATCATAAGTGATTATCCGAACATGATATTATGTGTACAGCGTAACCTTTTAGGAGAAAAGTTTATGCATTTGAAAAGCGCTTTAACCATCAAAAATCGCCAAAATCATTATCTATACTCAAGCTAATAGTCCAATTTTCTCGCACTAATTCGCTGTTATCATCAACATCAGGCAGCGTCTCGTAGACAAAGAATTCGTAAAGAGTGAATAAGTCCTAATTCACTCAATCTTGCATTTTTTTAAACATCTGTTACATTACTTTACAGACAGTTACAACTGCTACAACACTTGAACCTTGGAGTTATGCTCATGTCAGGCTTTAAGAATCTTGCGCCTATTGTTTCAGAAGATCCTAATGCTGTGCGTTTTGGCTTCACTCCTCAGAGTGAAAATTGGAACGGTCGTCTTGCAATGATTGGTTTTGTATCTGCGATTTTGATTGAAGCTTTTTCTGGTCAAGGGCTACTCCATTTCTGGGGTATCCTCTAAATTGGCGATGCAGGGTAGAACGGTTGTACTACCCTGCAAAACTCTCTATATTCCACGCAAGTCATTCGTTTCTAACATCTGGCAGCTATTGCCATTGGTGCAAAATACCAGATTTTTCCGGTTGAGCCAAAATATAAGTGAATAATTACTTTACATTGAATATGTATAGCTAAAACTCATGGAACTACCCCAACGCGTATCAGTCCGCTACAAAGACGCGTCCTTTAACACCAATGAAATCCGCTTGAGAACTTTTCGGCTTGGTTTGCAAATATGGGATGAACAGACCAAACCCAGAAAAACAGAGCTTTATCAGTTTATATCGTCTTGCTTGAAACAAGTTGACCGCCAAGATCGTTTTATGTTTTCTCTATTGTTCATAGAATTAACAGACCTCATACGCAACTCTTCTCTGGAAAGAGGAACAAAAGAGGTTCTGATTAAAACAGCTTTTAGAGAATTTGCTTGTGCAATAACAGATTTTGAAGACGTTGCCAAATAAGGTTAGTTATGGGGATGCTGGAATTGCGTAAGCGTAGGCATCACCCGAAAGTCAGCTAACCTAATCGAGTAGGATATCTATAAGTAAACAGAAACAGCTTTCCAATCGGATTAGTTTTTTCGCTAAATGCGCGGATGGGTAGGTGTTGGAGAAGGGGAAACTACAAAAATAGCTGAATTGCCGTATATGCAAGGATTTGAGGGCTTTAGTATCTTGAAGCCATCCGCGCACCTTATATAGACTGACTTTCAGCTATTTACAGTTAGCACAATTGCCACTCCTTATGTTATGATTTTCAGATTTCCGCTATTGAACCTTGAAAACCAAATAACACAAGGCTTTTAGAAGCCTGCGATCGCAATCAACTAAAATCCCTATTAGGGATTGAAACGAGATATTTCTCAATTCCCTTTTTTATTAGGTTTATCGCAATCAACTAAAATCCCTATTAGGGATTGAAACACAGATTCACATACGATCCAATGTTGGCACTGATCGCAATCAACTAAAATCCCTATTAGGGATTGAAACCAGGATTCGGTAAATAGCTTGGCGCTAAACCACATCGCAATCAACTAAAATCCCTATTAGGGATTGAAACTTTATAATCTGCGGTGACATTGGTATTTTTAATTTAATCACAATCAAGTAAAATCCCTATTAGGGATTGAAACGAGAAACAATTCTGCTATTTAACTCAATATTGGATTATTGCAATCAACTAAAATCCCTATTAGGGATTGGAACGAAGTCTACTGAGAGCTACCCTCTAAAAGATAGTATCAAAAATTACAAATATTACTTCAAAGGTCATTCCACATCCAGCTTGAGGGCTGTGATATTATAGGAGACTGCTGCATACATTTAGAAAAACAAGAAACCGAATCGACCATGGCCCTCACGCAACTGCGGAAACAAGAAATAATTTCCAACTACCAAGTTCACGAAACTGACACTGGCTCGGCCGATGTCCAAGTTGCTATGCTAACTGAGCGCATTAACCGCCTCAGCGAACATCTCCAGGCAAATAAAAAAGACCATTCTTCCCGGCGGGGACTGTTGAAGCTAATCGGTCAGCGCAAGCGTCTTCTAGCTTATATATCGCAAGAAAGCCGGGAAAAGTATCTAGCTTTGATTGCTCGTCTCGGTATTCGTGGATAGGACTACCGCTTATGTCTGCTGAAGAATCTGAACGCAGTCGTTTGCCCTTTGAACCGAACAAAAAGCGCCAAAAACCCGCAAAAACTCAAAGTAAACCCGCTGCACAGCCCTCAGAATCCGTCAAACAGGCTGAAAAAAAAGTGGTTTACACCAAACAAGAGATGGCAATTCCCCAAGTCGTCAGCCAGCGGATGATCCGACGGGTAGCTGGGTTCTGTGGTGTACCAACAGCTTTGGGCATTAGCGCCTTGGTTGTTAGTTATCTGCTTGCTATCTACTCCGACATCCGACTACCTCCCATCGCCGTGTTATTGGTGAATATGGGATTATTTGGTTTGGGGGTTTTAGGGATAACTTATGGCGTTCTCTCTGCCTCTTGGGATGAAGAAAAAGTTGGAAGTTTGCTGGGTTTGGGTGAGTTCAACACCAATTGGGGACGAATGGTGGCAGCTTGGCGCGAAACTCGGCAAAAAAACTTATAATGAACAGCGCTCAGGTATTAAGTAACTGTGATATTGGGTAAATGAAAAAGTGAATGTTGAAGTTGAAATTTTATAACTTCAACATTGCTAATTAAAATTATATAATCCTTTTTATACCCCATATCTAGTTATTTAGCAGTAAAAGTACTGACTGAGCGCTACATTTTGTCTATTTATTTTGTAAACAAACTTTATCTTTAACTATTTGTAATTAGGCCAATAGGCAACAATAAAGTTAACCTATTTACAGAAAATTTTACTCAATTAATTAATCAGGAACTTTCAGATGATTATAGTAATGAAAACTGGTTCCCCAGAGGCGGAAATAAACCGCATTGATGAGGAATTAACTAGCTGGGGGCTAACTCCAGAAAAAATTGTTGGTCAACACAAAGTAGTTATTGGTCTAGTAGGTGAAACCGCCAACTTAGATCCACTACAAATTCAGGAACTTAGCCCCTGGATTGAGCAGGTGTTACGCGTAGAACAACCTTACAAGCGAGCTAGCCGTCAGTACCGCCACGGCGAAGCTTCGGATGTGGTGGTTAATACTCCCAATGGAGCGGTGGTATTTGGCGAACACCAGCCTTTGGTAGTCGTTGCCGGCCCCTGCTCCGTAGAAAATGAAGAAATGATTGTGGAGACGGCACGACGCGTCAAGACTGCTGGAGCCGCATTTTTGCGTGGAGGAGCATACAAACCCCGGACTTCACCTTATGCCTTCCAAGGACACGGCGAGAGTGCCTTGGATTTGTTGGCAAGGGCACGGGAAGTCAGCGGACTTGGGATTATTACAGAAGTGATGGATGCCGCAGACCTGGATAAAATTGCCGAAGTTGCTGATGTAATTCAGGTGGGGGCAAGAAATATGCAGAATTTCTCTTTGCTCAAAAAAGTGGGAGCGCAGCCGAAACCAGTTTTGTTGAAGCGGGGAATGGCAGCGACTATTGAAGATTGGTTGATGGCAGCCGAGTATATTTTGGCATCTGGTAATCCTAATGTAATTTTGTGTGAAAGGGGAATACGCACCTTTGACCGTCAGTATACGCGAAATACACTGGATTTATCAGTAGTGCCCGTGTTGCGAAAACTGACTCACCTGCCAATTATGATTGACCCCAGTCACGGCGTAGGTTGGTCTGAGTTTGTACCTTCAATGGCAATGGCTGCGATCGCAGCTGGTACAGATTCCCTGATGATAGAGGTTCACCCTAATCCTGCCAAAGCTTTATCCGACGGGCCCCAATCTCTGACACCAGACCGTTTCGATAACTTGATGCAAGAATTGGCAGTAATTGGTAAAGCGGTGGGACGCTGGCAACAACCAGCAGTTGCTTTAGCTTAAAATTCAGTTGCAACGTCAGGACTAAAGTCCTGATAAATCAAATTCTCCCAAAATTGGGAGAAGAGGAGCCAATTAAAAAGTCCCTCTCCCAAGCTTGGGAGAAGGATTTAGGGTGAGGGCTAAAGTCTATTGTAAATATGAAATAATGCCCCTTTAGAAATATTCTAAAGGGGATTTTTAAAGACTAACTAAAGCTATGAAAAAAGAAATCTGCAAAAAATATTGATGAACAATATTTTTTGCAATTGTAAGACTTTTTATCTATATACAGAGCGAGCAGGTATCCAGCGGCGACCACGATTTGTTTGCACCCAACGTCCAGGAATCACTATTCTCCTTCTTGCTTGAACAGGGGTACGAACCCTAACTCGCACTGGTCTTCTGATTACTCTAGCTGGAACCGATCGCCTAACTGGTCGTCTAATCTGAGCATCGGCTTGAAAAGGAATAAAGGTAACAGCAATTGGTAAAATCAGCGCTGCACTAGCAAGCATTCTTTTAATACTCATTCGCAAACTTCCCTTTTATGATATTGACATCAAAGAGATTAATAGTTGCCCAAATATTAATCTCTTTGACAAATAAATACTAGGACTGAAAAGAGCTATACACTAGTGAAAAAAGTAATTGTTTGAACCATGACTAATGTCATAGATAAAAAATGTAAATATGACTCTGCTATTGAATACAACTATTTTTCCAAGGTAAAACTGCTAATACCGAAAACTCCGATTTTGATGTTTGTGGTAGTGCTTACCTGACTGCAATACGGTTACTGCAACTCAATTTTGCCACCAGAAAAAAAGGGACGAGCAAAATACCCATCCCAGAAAATTCACTTTTATTCAATTGATAGCAAAACGTTTATTGCACTTGGGTTTGGGTGGGGAAAGCACCAGGTTGCACAGCGATGTTAAGATTCTGCCCATTGCGACGTAATTCCATACGTAAATCGCTCCCGACTTGGCTATTTTCTACTGCCCTTTGGACACTGCTGGCATCTGTGACTGCTTGACCTCCAAGCGTTTGGATCACATCACCAGCACGTATCCCTGCTTTAGCAGCTGGTGAATTTGGTATAACTTTTACAACTAATACACCTTTATCTTCATTCACACTCAAACCGCTATTGGGATCTGAGTTGATATTTTGTTTTAGCTGAGGTGTTAACCCCACCATCTGAATTCCCAAGTAAGGATGTTCTACTTTACCTGTAGCTATTAGTTGACTGGAAATGCGTTGTGCTGTGTTGATAGGAATAGCAAAGCCTAATCCTTGTGCCCCTTGAATAATGGCTGTATTCATGGCAATTACCTGGCCACGAGAATTTAGCAGGGGGCCGCCAGAGTTACCGGGATTAATTGCGGCGTCGGTTTGAATATACTCTACTCGCTTATCGGGAGCGCCGATTAGATTGCTACTGCGTCCGGTGGCACTGATAATTCCGGTAGTTACTGTATTATCTAATCCAAGGGGGTTGCCGATCGCGATCGCCCATTCTCCGGGTTGTAGTTGATCTGAGTTACCCAAGGCTACTAACGGGAGATTATCTGCCTGAATCTTGACAACAGCAACATCGGTCAGCTCGTCTTTTCCTAACACCTTACCTTTAAAGCTACGCCCATCTTTGAGTGTAACTGTTACGGTATCAGCACCATCAACTACGTGGGCATTGGTAAGAATACGACCATCAGCACTAATAATAAAACCTGAACCAGTACCCTTTTCTACGCGATTCTGTTGTTCTGGCATTTGAGAGCCAAAAAAGCGTTGGAAGAATGGATCGTTAAATTCATCTGGTATCTGGGTTTTTACGGTTCGGGAAGAGTCAATTCGTACCACAGCGGGCCCTACCTTTTGCACCACCTGGGTAACAAAATTAGGATCTGTGGCTGCTGGTAATGGAGGAGCAGCATTTACTCGACTTACTGCCAAATTAGATGCATTTTCAGACACCTGTTGAGAGTGTCCAGCCATATAGCCGCCTGCCAATGTCATACCTGATCCCAGCAGCACCAGCGATAGAGAGGCGGCAGCCTTTCTCCAGGTTTTATGATATTTGGCATCAGCAGTGTTATGTAAAATGCTATTTGATGGGTGTTCTCTGTCGCGAGATTCGTTTTGCATTGCTGTCTGGAAGGATATTTAGATGTATTACTAATGTAGATATGATTTGTGACAGTTTTGTTGCGAAGGTATTGCGTTGTTGTGAAAGCTTTGGTATTTTATTGAACCGTATTGGAATATAGTCATTCGTAGAGACGCACATCGCTGCGTACTCTTTACCAAACTTAGTGCCTCGGCTTAGAGTAAATTAAGAATTACTCAGTATTTATGTACTTGGGTTTGAGCAAGGCCTCTTGTGGGCGGTTTTTCAACTCAGAACTCAGCACTCTTCATCATGCCTGAAGGAATAAAAATGGCAGAGGGAAAAATCTTACTTAAACCTGGCACTTTATGGACAAGTGTTAAAGAACGAACTGAATATGCTTTGCAATGCGGGGCGCTACTATCGATTCCGACAGAATTTGAATTTGTTGAACAGGATGGTGTGCGCTTTTTGGTACGGATTTTGTCTAACCTGAATCGCAAAAAAGCGGCTAAGAAAAAACAGGAAAAACAATCTGCTACTGCTGGTGAAGAGTTTAATCCTTTTTTGCCCTACGAAGAAGATTTATTTGTGGCGGATATCTCCGATACCCATGTATGTATTTTAAATAAATTCAATGTTGTAGATTATCATCTGCTAATCATCACCCGTGGTTTCGAGGAACAAGAAAGCTTACTCACCCTGGAAGATTTTACGGCTATGTGGGCGTGTTTAGCTGACTTCGATGGTTTAGCATTTTACAACAGTAGCAAAATCGCAGGTGCTAGTCAGCGACACAAGCACTTACAGTTAGTGCCACTACCACTTGCCCCTTCAGGGTTGCAAATACCGATTGAAGCTTTGCTAACATCAGCACAATTCCAAAACTCGAATGCAACTTTAGCAAAACTTCCTTTTGTACATGCTTTCGCACCATTAAATTCTAATTGGGTGCGATCGCCATTGGCAGGGGCCCAAGCAACACTAGAAATTTATCGCACTTTGCGTCATGCTGTGGGTTTAGATGACAAGCAATCTGGTGCTTACAATCTGCTAGCGACACGAGAATGGATGTTAATCGTACCGCGATCGCAGGAGCATTTCCAATCTATCTCTGTGAATTCATTAGGATTCGCTGGTGCGCTGCTGGTGCGAAACGCAGCAGAAATGGAGATTCTCAAAACCCAAGGGCCGATGACTATCCTGAAAAATGTTGCTGTATTTCTTAGATAATGTCAATTTAAATCATTCTCAAGTGTTAGTGTTTCCCAATCTAAATCTGATGCTATTTGAGCAAGTTTATCTAAATCAGTCAGATTATCTAGATAGGGTAAGCAGCCTAAAACTGGCGTGTTAGTGAGTGATTGAATCAATTGAAATGGCGCCCAGTCGGCAATTTCTGCATCCGTTCGGGGTTGTACGCAGTTCAACACAATGCCTTTGAGATTGACGCGCGATTGTCTAGCTAATGCTACATTCGCCACTGCTTGAGCGATCGCACCTAATCTCACTGGTACTACCAATACTGTTGGTAAACGCCATTCCCCCGCCAAATCAGCTACTGTTAATTCCTCGGTTACTGGCGAACCTAAGCCTCCCAAGGCTTCTACAAGCACAAAATCACGCTGCGATCGCAGTTTAGATAAAGCTTGCCAAACTACTGCTAAATCTACTCGGCGATTTTCCCGTGCTGCTGCTATAGGAGGAGCCAGAGGTGCTTGAAAGTATAAAGGTGTAATTTCTTCAGCAGATTGTTCTAGCGCAAATAGCTTTTGATACCACTCGCGATCGCCAACCCCCGATTGAATCGGTTTCATGATTCCCCAGCGACGTTGCGGGTAATATTTTTGCCAATAAGCTGCTAATGCTGTTGTTAAAACAGTTTTACCAGCTTCCGTATCAGTTCCAGTAATTAGTAGTGTGTTTAACATTAATTTCTTTGACCAGAGAATGGTTGGGTTCCATCAGCCGGCGGAAAAGTTGGCGCTTCAGTTGTGTTCGGAATTGGTAAGGGTGTCTCTGTGGGAATTGGCAAAGGTGTTTCTATGGGAAGTGGCAAGGGTGTTTCTGTAGGAATTGGTAAGGGTGCTTCTGTGGGAATTGGCAAAGGTGTTTCTGTCGGTGTTGGTTTGACTGGTTTTTCTAATGCAACATTGAGATTGTAATTGCTTTCGGCAACTCCTGAAAGTAGAGTTAACTCAATAGTATATCTACCAGTAACCAACAATGTACCTTGATAAAATGTGACTTGTTGGGCAGTACTCTCAATTGGTTGTCCATTGGGACTTAAGATTGTTAGCAGAATGCTGCTTCCTGGGTCAATAAACGTGTTTAATTTAGCACCTTCTCGCCCAAAAAAGCTGTACTGAATGATTTGATTTGCTTTAAGAGTACCTTCAACCGTGATTGGGTTAGATGATGTCAGCTTGAGGCGCTTAGTAGATATAACAGGTTGATCGTTAGTAAGTGTGGGTGTGGGTGTAGGTGTGGGTGTCGGCGTGGGTGTGGGTGTGGGTGTGAATGTAGTACCGCTAGGAATTACTGGTGAAGGGAAATTTTGTGGAAGCGTTTCATCTGGTGTTTTTGACTGACCGCGGATAGAACTAACTAGTGCCCAAGAACCAAATCCTGCTACGATCACGACAGCAATGGCAATGGCGGCGATCGCTAACGGATTATCCAAGATTGAGCTAGTGGAACTTGGTGGAATCACAGGATCGGGTTTCTTGGGCGAAGCTGCTGGTGCTACTAAGTCAGGACGGCGACTAACTGCCATTGTCTGCAAGTTAGACACATTCACATTTGGAAGATTGATTTCGTGTAAAGGTTGTAGTGCTTGAGATACACTAGCAGCACTTTGATAGCGATCGCTCGGTATATGATTCAACATTCGATTCAACACTACAGCAAATCGCGGGTTCACTTTTACCCACCGTTGCCAATTCCAAGTTAGTTGGTTTTGATCGAATAGATCCTTTGGTTCTTTACCAGTCAGCAAAACAATTGCGCTTACCGCTAATGCATACAAATCACTACTAGGATAAGCTCCCCCTGTTTGCATTTGTTCGCTGGGAGAGTAGCCTAATTTTCCTACGGTGGTTTTTGGTATGGGACTATCTGGCGATTGTAAACGCGTTGCCAGTTCCTTCACCACCCCAAAGTCAATTAACACAGGTTTAGCGTCACTATCTCGCAAAATAATATTTTCTGGCGAGATATCCCGATGAATAATTCCTCGACTGTGAATATGCTCTAAAACAGGCAACAACAACTCTATCAACTGTAATACTTCGGCCTCTGTGAAAGTTTTACCCACAGCTTGACGTTCAGCCAGCAGAGTGCGGTACGTCTGACCTGCAATGTAGTCCTCCACCAAAAATAAGCGTTGGTCTTGCTCAAATCTTTCCCGGAATTTCGGCACTTGTGGATGTTCGATTTGATATAAAATGGCAGCTTCTCGGTGAAAAAGCTCTTGTGCCCTCTCCCAATTCAAAGCCGACCCTGCTGTTGAATTCAATTCCTTAATCGCGCAAAGTTCGTTAAAGCGCCTCTGGTCTTCTGCCAGATAGGTTCTACCAAATCCTCCTTGTCCGAGAATTTGAATTATCCGGTAACGGTTTTGCAAGACAGTGCCAACTGTAATCGGTGGTTGCATGATCGGTTGATTGAGTGTAGTAGCAACTGAGGAGATCACCCACAAAGATTAAGTCCAGGAGGCGACGGACAGTTACCTGCGGCAATATTCTACTATACCCAACAAGTACACTCCACCAGAGCAAGGTTTTTCCTACTCCACAACTTAAGAGTCCCCAATCTTCCATTTAATTTCTCTTTCTAGAAAAACCAGAGATTTGGAAATATGCAAAATTAACTTGAGAATCCAGATTATACAAATCATTCTTCTGTTTTTCAATCAATTCTTGGGGAAATTGAAGAAGAATGCAGAATTCAGAATTCAGAATTCAGAATCAAGATCGAGAATGATTCCTTTAGCACTAAAAATCAATATTTTGTCAATTTTTCTGCTATTCGGCTATTTACCAAATTTATTCGAGTGGCGATCGCTCCAACATCCAAAACTATCATCCGTCTGAGTCGCAGATTGTAGCCGATATGCAGTATTGCTGCACCCACCTGGAGCGATCGCAACCACCTAAAAATTAGAGCAACATCCAACAGTACTAATTTTATTCCGGCAGCAATACGGATACGAACTAATTCAGCAGCAATTGGTAGCTTACACTTGACAGGATGCTCAGGTTCAGGTTCAACATTTACAATATTATTGATATTGAACAACTTTTCTAGATTTAATTAAAAAAATTAAGTAAAAATGTTTACATGAATTTACTTAGATAAGATTATTTTTATTGAGTAATGTTCTAGCATCAAAAAAAATATCTTTATTTAATATTTATTTAATATTTATTCAAACTTTATCTAAAAATGTGCTTATATGTGGAGTAATTTTGTCTACTGCTAGCCTCTTCTGGGCTTTTTATGATTGTCATTTTTGTCAATGCGTAAGTCATAGAGTAATAAGCTACCCTTTGACTACTTAGTGATAGGTGCTATACTGTGTGAGGACAAACTCTTTAATATCACTAAAGTTGTCAATGCTTTACTGTCAGCTATCAATGAGGTAATTAGAAGAACCTACCACACCAATAATGTTTAAGCAATTAGGGTTATTTACCTCAACCAAAAAATTGAACTATAGACCTAGTGCATTAACTTGATGTCAGTTAAGCTATCAATAGCTTGTTTGCCAAGAAAACTAGATAATTAGCGAATAATAAATTTATGCAAAAATGTTTAAATTTTGTATGGAAGCTTCAATAAAACTTACAGATGTTTTTTTAGGCTATTTCTTGGTTAAATCTATTAAATCTTTAATGATAATATTGCTATGAATGCACATAGAGGATCTGCTGTGCTCAGTTCTGCTACTTTCAAAATGCAACCATCTGCAACAGGACTGAACGATAATCATCGCCTGCGGCTGTTTTCTGGCTCTGCCAATTTACAACTGTCTCAAGAAGTCGCTCGTTATCTGGGCATGGACTTGGGACCAATGATTCGCAAAAGATTTGCGGATGGAGAACTTTACGTTCAAATCCAAGAATCGATTCGGGGTTGTGATGTCTATTTAATCCAGCCATGTTGTCAACCCGTCAACGATCATTTGATGGAATTATTGATTATGGTTGACGCCTGTCGTCGAGCTTCTGCGCGACAGGTAACGGCAGTAATTCCCTACTATGGCTATGCTCGTGCCGATCGCAAAACAGCAGGACGAGAGTCAATAACCGCCAAGCTGGTTGCTAACTTGATCACCGAAGCAGGTGCCAACCGCGTTCTAGCAATGGATTTACACTCGGCGCAAATTCAAGGCTATTTCGATATTCCCTTTGACCATGTTTACGGTTCTCCAGTATTGCTGGATTATCTAGCAAGCAAACAACTGCCAGACTTGGTAGTTGTTTCTCCCGATGTTGGTGGTGTAGCACGAGCTAGGGCATTTGCGAAAAAACTGGGTGATGCTCCACTGGCGATTATTGACAAACGTCGTCAGGCCCATAATGTCGCAGAAGTGTTAAATGTCATTGGCGATGTTAAAGGCAAAACGGCAGTGTTGGTGGATGACATGATCGACACTGGGGGTACGATCGCAGAAGGAGCGCGATTACTGCGTGAAGAAGGAGCGCGTCAGGTATATGCCTGTGCAACTCATGCGGTATTCTCTCCACCAGCGATGGAGCGGTTGTCTAGTGGCTTGTTTGAGGAAGTCATTGTCACCAATACCATTCCCATACCAGAAAACAATCGTTTTCCGCAACTAGTGGTGCTGTCAGTAGCTAATCTGTTGGGAGAAACGATCTGGCGAATTCATGAAGATACTTCAGTCAGTAGTATGTTCCGCTAACTACATTCCCGTTACAGGGATAAATTACCCACATTGACCCCTTGATCGGATGCAGTGTGGGCTTTTGCTTTTAGTTATTACGCCAACACTAACGTCCCTTGTGGGCGAAACCCCTAATCGCTGCACAAGAGCTTTTTCATGTGCGGTAGTAAAATGGATGCAGCACTGCCAAATTAGAATATTTTGATTCAGTTTGGACAATTGGGTAAAGAGGACAAAGGGATGGTTGCAACTCCTAAAAAAATGATTTCAGTTTTACCTCTGGAAAATGGCGATCGCTTATCTCGCTGCGAATTTGAGCGGCGCTATCAGGCAATGCCGCATTTAAGAAAAGCTGAACTGGTTGAAGGAGTTGTGTATATCATGGCATCGCCACTCAGAATTAAAAGTCATGGGGAACCACATGGAAACCTGATCGGGTGGTTGTGGAACTATAAAACGGCAACGCCTGGGCTTGTTCTGGGAATTGAACCCACAGTGCGTTTAGATCCAGATAATGAACCACAGCCTGACGCGGTACTATTCATTCCGGGCAGACAGGCATTGATTAGTGAGGATGATTATATCCAAGGCGCACCCGAACTGGTGATAGAAGTGGCAGCAAGCAGTGCAGCCATCGATTTACATGATAAAAAACGCACCTATCGGCGGAATGGAGTACAGGAGTATATTGTCTGGCGAACATTAGATAATCAGTTGGATTGGTTTAGGCTGCAAGCGGACGAGTATGTTTCGCTACCAACCGATGAGCAGGGAATTATTCGCAGTCAGGTGTTTCCGGGGTTATGGTTGCTAGTACCTGCCTTACTGTCAGGAGAAATGGCAACGGTGTTATCTGTGTTACAAGCAGGTTTAGCTGCCACAGAACATCAAGAATTTATGCAAAAGTTGAATGAGAATAACTCCCTATTGTCCACTCCCTTACCGATACAGCCAAACCCGGAGCAGTGAAAGGAGTTGCTCGGTATCTACAGGTTTGGTGATGTAGTCAGAGGCTCCAGCTTCGATGCACTTTTCCTTGTCGCCTGGCATAGCTTTGGCAGTTAAAGCAATGATTGGTAGTGAGCGAAACTGTTGTTGCTGACGGATGGCGCGGGTGGTTTCGTAACCATCCATTTCCGGCATCATAATATCCATCAAAACTATATTAATTTCAGGATTAGTTTGCAGCTTCTCTATACCATCTCTGCCATTTTCGGCAAACAGTACTTGCATTTGATAGCTTTCTAAAAAGCTGGTAAGGGCAAAAATATTTCGCAGGTCATCATCTACAATCAAAATTTTCCGATTAGCTAGCACCGGGTCAGTTTGATGTAGTTGCTCTAACATTTGCCGCTTTGGTGTGGGCAAATTTGCTTGCACTCGATGCAAAAATAGGGCAGTTTCGTCTAACAACCGCTCTGGCGATCGCACATTTTTAATAATAATTGTCTCTGCAAGTCCCCGCAGCTGGGTTTCTTCTTGTCGGCTGAGTTCTTTACCGGTGTAAACAATTATCGGCAGTTTCAAAAGCCTGGGTTCAAGTTTTATCTGCTCAATTAGGGCAAACCCGCTCATATCGGGCAGACCGAGATCCAGTACCATACAATCAAAGTGATGCGATCGCAAAATCGAGAGGGCTTCTGCCCCCGTACCTACTGCTGTACTCTGGACATCGCCGTTACCAATCAGTTCGATAATACTTTGGGCTTGTACGGGGTCATCTTCTACAATTAGCAGATTTTTTACCTGACGCTCAATAAAGCCTTTAATCTCAGTCAATACCTGAGTTAGCGCTTCTGGAGACACGGGTTTTTGGAGATAGGTAATTGCTCCTAGTTGTAATCCCCGTTGCTGTCTTTCATCAACAGAAAGTATGTGTACTGGTATATGTCTAGTATCTGGTTTATGCTTCAGACGATCCAGCACCGTCCAACCATCCATCTCTGGCATGTGGATATCTAGCATAATTGCATTGGGCTTAAACTGTTCCGCTAGTGCTAGACCTTGTTTGCTCTGTAAAGCAACAATCGTTTTAAAGCCCTGTTGACGTGCCATATCTAGTAAGATACGGGCGAATTTATCGTCATCCTCGATAATTAGCAAAATGCGATCGCCCGGTTGAATTATTTCCCGGTCATCTGGAATATCGTGGGGTAAGTTGGGAAGTACTTTCACTGATGGAGAGATGTCGACGGTTGTGGGTCTGTTTTCCACCAGTGACACTTCTTTTATGGTCGATGTTGTACGGATAGAGGTACTTGGTTCAAGGGATGGTGTAGTGATATTTGGGCTATTCTTTTCCTGTTGCCTAGGCAAGTAAAGGGTGAAGGTGCTTCCCTGTGCTGGTTGGCTGAGTAGTTCAATTCTCCCTCCCAATAGTTGAGCTAATTCACGGCTGATGGACAAGCCCAAGCCAGTCCCGCCGTACTTACGGCTAGTTGTGCCATCTGCCTGCTGAAATGCCTCGAAAATAATCTTCTGCTTTTCGGCTGGAATGCCTATGCCCGTGTCGCTGACGGCAAAAGCGATCGTGGAATTATCAACTTGGAATATTTGTAACTTCACGCCTCCCTGTTCTGTAAATTTAAAGGCGTTAGCTAGGAGATTTTTCAGCACTTGTTGCAGACGTTTGGAGTCGTTATAAATTGTTGGGGGTAACTTCTCATCCCGTTCAATAGTAAAACTGATTTCTTTATTGTGGGCAACTTGCCGGAAAGTCTGCTCTAGAGATGTCTCCAAATCTGCAAGAGTAATTTGCTCAATATCGAGCGACATAGTACCCGACTCAATTTTTGCCAAATCTAGAATGTCATTGATCAATTCCAGCAAATCAGTTCCAGCTGAGTAAATAGTCCGGCTGTACTCTACCTGTTTGTCGGTCAAGTTGTTAAGAGAGTTATCTGCCAGCAGCCTTGCTAAAATTAATAGGCTATTTAACGGTGTCCGCAGCTCGTGGGACATATTCGCCAGAAATTCTGACTTATATTTGGAAGACAAGGCCAGTTGTTCAGCTTTTTCTTCCAAAGACCTCCTCGCCCGCTCAACTTCCTGATTTTTGCGGGCCACTTCTCGATTTTGAACTTCTAATAATTCTGCCTTTTCTTCTAGCTCCTCATTTAGTTGTTGCAATTCTTCGTTAGATTGCTTGACAAGAAATTGTGATTCTTCTAACTCGTGCGCCTGTTCTTCCAAGCGTTGATTGCTTTGCTGTAGTTCTTCTTGCTGGGTTTGCAGTTCCTCTGTTAAAGCAACAGATTCTTCAAGTAGTTGCTGTGTTTGTAATTGTGAGGCGATGTTATTTAAAAATACACCCAGATTTTCACTCAATTGCTCTAGAAATATCAGGTGTAACTCACTAAAAGACCCAAAAGAGGCAAGTTCAATAACAGCATTTACCTGCCCCTCAAATAGTATGGGCAACACAATAATATTTAGCGGTGGTGCTTCTCCTAAACCGGAACTGATGTGGATATAGTCATTAGGAACTTCCGTGAGGAGGATTCTTTGTTTTTCTAGAGCCGATTGTCCCACCAGTCCCTCACCCAAGCGAAACTGATTCGCCAAATTTTTCCGCTCTTTGTAAGCATAACCACTCAACAACTTCAGCACAGGCTGGTCGTTGATGGAGTCCATTACATAAAAAACGCCCTGTGAGGCCCCAACCAGTGGTGCTAAATTCGACAATATCAGGCGACATGCACTTTCCAGATTTCTTTGCCCTTGGAGCATCTGGGTAAATTCAGCTAAGTTAGATTTTAGCCAGTTTTGCTCCTCATTTGTTTGAGTTGTGTTTCGCAGATTAACGATCATCTGGTTAAAGGTGCGCGTCAACACGCCAATTTCATCTTGGCGATCGCTATCTGGTAAACTTACCGATAAATCCCCATCTGCCATTTTTTCTGCCAAATCAGAAACTTGCTTCAGAGGTACTGAGATATGTCTGGTCAGAGTGAATCCAATCAAAGCTAAGAGCAAAGAAAATAAAGGAATACTATAGACAATGCTGGCGAGGGTTTGCCGAGCTGCTGCTTGTGCTTTTTCTGAGCGCTGTTTTAGGAGGGCATTCTCTTCATTTTTCATCGCCTGGATAATTTTCTGGATATTATCCATCAGCTGCTTACCCTGGTCTGTCAGAACAGCTTTCTGAGAAGCTTCTAAACCCTGGCTTTGCCGTAGCTCTACGACTTCTTTCATTACAGCCATTCTCTCGGTTAGTAATGGCTGCAAAATATCAAGCCGATTTTGTTGGTTGGGGTTATCTGCCGTTAACCTTTGAATTTCTCTAACTTTTTGATTCAATACTTGAATGGCAGCGTTATAAGGTTCTAAATAGCGCTGTTCTCCAGTAATAATGTAACCGCGTTGCCCTGTCTCAGCATTTGTCAGTTGTAAGTTGAGGTCTTCAAGCTGACTTAACACCTGGTAAGTATGGCTTTCTTTGCGCGAAGTTTCAATTAGCTCATTGGTGCTTTGGTAGGAGATTAGACCAATGGTGGTCAGAGTTGCCAAACTCAAAGCAAAACTTACTCCAATCTTGGTTCCAATCTTCAAACGGTTCAACATTATTCCAAACAGGTATTCAAATTATTTCTGTTTCTGAGACTATTTTGATTATGTTTTGGCTATCCCAAATAAATGGAGGATATTTAGTTAATGTTAGGATATGCTTAGTTTTTTGCATACCAACCATTACCATTTGTATCCTAATTTTTCCCAGTTTAACGTTACCAATTTAACGTTAGTTTAAATAATTATATATTTATTTAAATTTTGACAATTTTATTAACAATAAACCATTTGATAGTATAACTTATTTCAAAATAAGAACTACCTGATTTTGTAATTGAATCTCGTTGTGGATAATTAAACACTTGTGCTTAAATTATAAATTTAACATTAGATTTTACTAAAAAATGATATCTCTTAAAAATCCTTGTAATAGTTAAGAGCTTTACAAATAGGCAGGATAGTAAAATTAAACAGCTGCATAGTAAAACTAAATTAATGAAAACACAATTTAGTTAAACACTAAATATAGTGACTTTTGCGGTTGAATATGACATCTCTGACATTATACATCAATACTACAGAGCAACCGTAACCTTAGTGATCGCAAGCAGCATTCATTCCACAGCAAAGTTAAGGTTTCAAAACACAACCTATAACCATAGAAGCATATAATTTATAGTACAAGCGTATTGCTTAAACTATAAATTATGAGAAATATGCACAATCATCATGTGTCGTAAAAACTATTAATATTAACTTGAGGATTAACTAGAAGTTGTTAATAACCTGGCGATCGCTTCTAGCTGCATCAAGTTCGGATTGACTATAAATACTAAAATGTTGAATCTTGTTACTCTCTAAAATAGCTCTTGCGCCTGCTAAATAGATATCAGTACTTTTTAATACTAACAAGTAATGACCAAGAGTCAAATGATGCTCATAATATCTAGCTAACTCATCAGAAATTCCTAAAGTAGTATATCTATCTTGGGAACTGCTGATGTCTACCTCTGAAATATCGCTTAGATTGCTTGTATTTTTAACAACTATTGATATTTGACTCATTGGGAAACCAGCGCTTCTCAGTTCAGTAAGCGCTCTTTCTGCCTCTTGACGCCGATAAAAAATACCAAGTGCGTGTTTATAGCGATTATTGGGGGTTGAGTATGGCTCAAAGACTCCCCATTGTTGAATATCACAGCGATTAAAAATTCTCTTGGCGAGACGAATTTCTATATCTATACCGGTTACTATCACCAAATAGTAACCTTTACAGACAAGATCGCTATAACCCTGTGCTTGCTTTTCAGCAATTCCTAAACTTAGGAACAAAGCAGGCAAACCACCTGCTAAAGTGGTAGCGATCGCAGTTACTTCTGCTCCGGCTAAGATGACTGGGCCTATACCAGGAATTACCAAGAGGGCTAGACCAACTGATAAGTCAGTAATACCGTCTAAAGCATCACTCGTAACGGCTCCAGCAGCATCTTCTGAGGACGTATTGCTAGTGCAATCTGGAATTTCAACACCAGCAATATCACTTTTTTTTTCTGTATTCCGTGCAATAACAGAAACTTTGTCCATTGGAAAATTAGAAGCTTTTAGTTCCTTTAGTACCAATTGTGCATCGGAATACCCAGCGAAAACTCCTATAGTTCTTCGCTCTTTTTCTAATGTCATTTTATCGGTTTATTGCAGTTAGAAGTGATTCCCAAAGTTTTTACCTCAAGTTGAGGTAATTACACAGCTCGACGAGTCAGTAAACCCCAAAGGAAAATTAGTATCATTGCACCAATAACAGCAAATAAAATGCTTCCCAGAGATAAAGCTCCTACAGATGCAGCTGCTGCCGAACTACTTCCGAGCAATACTTGACCCAAATAACCACCTAATACGGCTCCCAGGATTCCTAATATAATGGTAGAGATAATACCGCCACCTTGGGTTCCAGGATAAAATAACTTAGCTAACGCACCTGCGATTAAACCCAAAACCAACCAAGCAATAATATTAGTCATTGAATTTCTCCTTCACTGAAAATCTGCTTTGTTTGCATTTGACTATTTCATATTAAAGTTTGCCTCCAAAATTTCTGATCTATCTAGAGAACTAATATCAGAAATCTTTAGATATCATTTTAATATTCGCTACGTCATCTTTGAGGATGAATATAGAAATTAGTCACATTCTGTACATTCAAGTATTTAGATATCAGTCCTATTTGACATCATACAAGATGTACATAAGGAAGCTAACCGTATTCTATATGAGACACGACGTGTAGCTTACTTCCCTGTACGGGTAAGTATAGTATCTCGCAGAGAAGGACAGAAAAGGAAGAAATAATAAAGAAATATATACATTTCACATTTAGATTTTTGATTTAAAAAAAAGCGATATCAGCCGTTCAAGGCTCAGGACTGGAGACTATAGAAAGAGCTAGTTGATAGAGTTGGCGACGGGGAATGGAAGTAAATTTTGCTAACTGACGGCTAGCTTGCGATCGCGATATTCCTTGACTAATTAACTGTTTCAATTCGGCTTTTAATTCTTCTTCTGTCAGTTGGGGCTGACTGGCTGGAATTCCTGCCACTACTAATGTATATTCACCTTGGGGTTCTCGTTGAGTGTAGTAAGCGATCGCTTCGGCAATTGTCCCCCGCCAAAATTCCTCATACAATTTAGTTAACTCCCGTCCTAGCACAATTTGGCGATCGTTTCCCCAAACAAGAGCTAAGTCTTGCAAAGTATCTCGTAAACGGTGCGGCGATTCGTAGAAAATCAAAGTGCGAGATTCTGTTTGCAGAGATTCTAAATGTTCTTGTCTCTGTTGGGTTTTCGCTGGGAGAAAGCCTTCAAAGACAAACCGATCCGTTGGTAATCCTGCTGCACTCAAAGCGGTAATTGCTGCACTAGCGCCAGGAATGGGAACTACTGGAATTCCCGCCTCAATACAGGCTTTCACCAGTTCATATCCAGGATCGGAAATTCCTGGCATCCCAGCATCGCTCACCAGAGCGATCGCTTTATTATTAACTAAATGCTCTAATAATTCTGGAATACGGCTAGTACGATTGTGTTCGTGGTAACTCACCTGGGGTGTTTTAACTTGAAAATGTTGTAGCAGTTTCCCAGTATGACGCGTGTCTTCCGCAGCAATGATATCCACAGTTTGCAAAATTCGCACTGCTCGAAAGGTGATATCTTCTAAGTTGCCAATTGGTGTGCCGACAACGTAAAGTGTTCCTGGTTTTGGATCGGTTTGCATGAGTAAGAGTTAATAGTTAGGAGTTAGGAGTTAAGAGTTAAGAAGTCAAAATAATAATTTACGTGTAATGTGAATTGAGTATTGGCTACATTTCATACTCAAATTTTGTTTTTTTTAACACAACGAAAGTTTCTAATTCATCAATTTCAGTGATTTCGGTTATTTCTGGTCTTTTAAGACGCGATAAATCGCGTCTCTACATCTGGGTTTTGTGGCTCATCTGGCGTGCTATCTTATTTCAATAATCTTAGTCCACTGAGGGTAACTAACACTGTGGAACCTTCATGGCCAATGACGCCGATGGGTAGGTTAATATTTCCTAGAAAGTTGCCGACTAAAAGCAACATAATGAAACCCAACGCTACAACTATATTTTGTTTTACTATGGCTTGCGATCGCCTTCCCAAATCCATCGCTACAGCAATTTTTTCTAACCTGTCTGCCATCAGTACGATATCTGCGGTTTCTAATGCCACATCGCTACCAGATACTCCCATAGCTATACCCACGGATGCTTGCGCTAAAGCTGGTGCATCATTAATGCCATCACCTACCATTGCAACTGTTTGATATTGTTGCTGTAAACGGCGGATAACATCCAGCTTATCTTCTGGTAGAAGTTGGGCATATACCCGATCGATTCCGACTGCTTTGGCGACACTGTGAGCAGTTTCCTGATTATCCCCGGTTAACATGACAATTTGTTCAACTCCCAGTTTCTTTAATCGGCTGATGCTTGCGGCTGCTTCGACTCTCACCTGATCTGCGATCGCAATTACACCCATCACCTCTGCCCTTCTGCTCCCCTGCTCCCCTGCTGCCCCTCCTTCCTGTGCTACCCAAACCACAGTTTTACCCTCTTGCTCCCAAGATTTAACTATTTCTTGCAATTGTTCAGGTAAATTTGTGACATACTGTTGTAAAAAAATGGCATTTCCGACAATTACCTGTTGTTGTTGAGCAATTCCGACAATTCCCTGTCCTGGTATAGCTTGTACTTGGATGGCAGCAACCCAATCTAAATCGCCAGCCGCTTGTACAATTGCCTTACCGATGGGATGTTCGGAAGATGATTCTACACTGGCAGCGGCTTTTAATACATCATTATTAGTGTATTCACTAGCTGAAACCACCTG
Source organism: Nostoc sp. JL23 (assembly GCF_017115065.1). NCBI lineage: Bacteria > Bacillati > Cyanobacteriota > Cyanophyceae > Nostocales > Nostocaceae > Nostoc > Nostoc sp. JL23. The sequence goes on along the minus strand of NZ_JABXKN010000146.1, from coordinate 13,078 downwards.
AAATACCTGCACCTGTCCTGTTGTGAGAGTACCAGTTTTATCAAATGCGATCGCTCGGACTTTGCCAATCTTCTCCAACTGCGCCCCATTTTTAAACAAAATCCCCTGTCTTGCACCATTGGCGATTCCTGAAAGCAGGGTGGGCATAATTGCAGCCATCAATGCACAGGGGGAAGCTACCACCAGGAAAGTAAGAGCGCGGTAAATAGTTGTTTCCCAATCCCAGCCCCAAAGAAATGGCGGTAAAGTTGCCAGCAATATTCCAGCGACTACAATGACTTTGGCATATCTTTTCTCAAAGCGATCGATAAACTCTTGGGAAGGAGGTGCTTCTGTCTGCGCTTGTTCTACCAAACGAATTACACGCTGAATCAAACTGCTTTGGGCTGGTTTGTGTACTTTAATCTGCAATGCACCATAGCCATTGAGTGTACCGGCAAATACTTCTTCGCCCACAGTTTTCTCTACAGGTAAAGACTCGCCTGTAATTGCAGCTTGATTGAGGGTGCTGTAACCAGATAAAATTATCCCATCAGTAGGAATTAGCTCTCCAGGTTTGACGACAATTTGATCGCCCACTTTTAGCTGACTGATAGGAATTTCCTCTTCCCTTCCTTGAAGTAAAATTCTTGCTGTATCGGGTGTCAAACTCATCAAACTGCGGATGCTCCGCTCAGTTCGCTGCATTGCATAGCCTTCTAATGCGCCACTGATGGCAAAGATCAAAATCAAAATTGCCCCATCAATAATTAAATGATATTCTCTTTGCCATAAGCCGAGGCTAGCAGCACCAATGGCGGCGACAATCATCAGCAAATCTACATCGAGTTCTTTTTCTTTGAAGAGGGTAGTCAATCCTTCTCGCGCACTTTCATAACCGCCAATTATATAAGCAGCGGGTAGTAGCAGGAATGCAAATCCCAAAGCGCCAAGATGCAAGGCGAACCATCCGAGAAATAATAGGAATCCACACAAAAGGGCGGCTACGGTATCTGCGTGTTCTCTGGTGAATTGGCTCAAACGTTGGGGGTAAAGCATGAGAGGTGAATTAACAGGGATACTTTCACGCTAAACCTTGACGTTAATGTTAATGTCAAGGATTTATAATGATTTTGAAATGCAGAGGGGCGCTGAGGGAAGCGCAAAGGTACGCAGAGTTAAATTTTTATCTGTGTTATGGGAGCATTTTTCAAAAGCGGGATGTGGGTAAATGCGGCGATTTAACTGTTACGTTTAAAATTACACTAGTAGGAAAAAATCTATGCTAAAGCGAATATATATTGATAACTTTCGCGGTTTGGTAAATTTCGAGATGAACTTTGACTCGATTAACCTGTTTCTTGGTGGTAATGGAACAGGTAAATCAACTGTATTTGAAGCCTTACGGAAAATTCAAACTTTTGTAAGTGGTCGCAAAAACCTAGAAGAAATTTTTGAATATACTGATTGTACTCGCTGGCAGACTTTAGCCATTCAGCGTTTTGAGCTAGAAATTACTGGGAATAATGGTAATTACAAATATGAATTGGCTATTAGACATAATCAAAATAAAAATCATGTTGAATATGAACGTCTCTGGTTTAATAACCAAATTTTACTAAAATTAGAGAAAAATGAAATTCAAATTTTTCGAGAAGATACTTCTGAATTAGGAAACATTACATTCCCCTCCTCAATTTCAGACTTTATTTCTCTGGTATCATTGTTTTCTGTCAATACTAATAGCACGAAGGTAGCTTGGTTTGCAAAAAGAATGCAACGATTCATTATTGTACAAATTATTCCTAGTCTTATGGCTGATGGTAGTGACAAGGAAGCAATAAGTCTAGATTTTAGGATGGAAAATTTTGTTTCTTGGTATCGTTACATTTCAGAAGATCAAGGTAAGGTTTCTGAACTTATGAACATTCTACAAAATGTTTTAGAGGGTTTTGTAAGTTTTAAATTTGAACAGTTTAGTGAAAGATATCGAAGTTTAAAATTGCGATTTACAACAGATGAAGATAGAAAAAATATTATTGATTATCGTTTTAGCGAATTGTCTGATGGACAAAAAGTACTAATTGCTCTATATACCCTTGTTTATTGCACTCAGTCTGAAGATTACACCTTATGTATAGATGAACCAGAAAATTTCTTAGCTCTACCGGAAATTCAGCCTTGGCTGGTTCAGCTTTATGACCTTTGCAGTGAGCAAAAAATCCAGGCTTTGCTAATTTCTCATCATCCTGAATTAATTAACTATCTTTTAGCATCACCGATAGGTTATTGGTTTGAGCGTCACAGCAATGCTCCTGTGCGGGTGAAAAAAATTAGTAATGAAGTTGCTGAAAATACTGGATTACCTATTTCAGAACTGATTGCACGAGGATGGCTATATGAGCCAGCGTAGAGTACAAATTGTAATTCTGTGTGAGGATAAGCAACAAGAAGTTTTTGCTCGGCATTTTCTGAAAAAACGAGGTTTTATTTTAGATAGAAATCTCAGAATTGAAATTTGCCCAAAAGGTGCAGGAGAGCAGTTTGTCAGAAAACGTTATCCCACAGAGGTAAAAGCATATCGCAGCAAAAACTATCTTTCAGGAATGCTAGTAGTTTTGATTGATGCGGATAAAAAAACAGTAGAGGAAAGGCTAAAGCAATTAGATAATGCACTGATAGAAGATTTACAGCAGATTCGCCAGCCTAAAGAAGCGATCGCAATATTTATCCCCAAAAGAAATATTGAAACTTGGATACATTATTTACAAGGTGAAACTGTTGATGAAGAAACAGAATATTCAAAATTTCTCAACAATGAGTCAGTTTGCAAGCCAGATGTAGAAAACTTGGTAAATCAGTGTTATCAAGGTTTGGATGAAAATGCACCGCCATCTCTCCAGGCGGCTTGTGGAGAATTACAAAGAATTTTGCCGTTATTGGAGTAAATCATGAATGCTGGTTGCTTAACTATTAAAGAACTCACTGATGCAGTGGGCGGCGGTTTAACTCCGCGGATGGTGCGCCATTATCATCAATTGGGACTGTTACCGCAACCAGTGCGATCGCCTAGCAATTATCGTCTCTACACCCAAAAAGATGTTCTCCGGTTACAACGGATTGTCGCGCTTAAGCAGCAAGGGTTTCAGCTAAACCATATCCGCAATATTTTGGAAGTGGAACCAGAAGCCGATACAACGGTTAACCTCATGGGACAACTCCAGCAGCAATATCGGGCGGTGATGCAGCAAATCTCCCAACTGCGGCAAACTGCATCAGCATTAGAGGGATTATTGGGGCGCGATCGCCATTGTCAAATTATCCAAGCGGAAGTTTTGGCGCAACTCAAGTTACTCGATGTCGAAACTCAAGCTGGATTGGGAGGATTGGAAAATCTCTGGAGTGGCTTGGATGCCGAAATTCATACTCATTCAGAAGTTTTTACCGAATCGCTACAACGCTTACTACCTGATTTGTCTCATCGTTCGGAAATTGAACAGCATTTAATTTCTCAGTTGGTTTTGGCTTGTGGCGATGTCAGTTTAGTATCCTTTGTGAAATTGAGTCGAGATGCGATCGCAGCTAGTCGAGAAGCTTTATCTTCAGGCTGTGAAATTGTTGTCGATACCCAAACCGTTGCGGCTGCTTTGGATCAAACCCGATTACTTCACTTGGGATGCCGCACTGAAACCTTAATTGATAATCCCCATATTACCACCGCCACTGAAGCCGAAGTTGCTTTTTGGCAACATCGAGAATGGCGAGAAAAATTGCCGCAAGTAAGTAGGGGTTGTGTGTTGGTAGTTGGTTATGCTCCCTCAGTACTTGTAGAAGTTTGTGAGGCGATTGCCAACCAGAAAATTCAGCCTGCATTAGTAATTGGAATGCCCATTGGCTTTAGTCATGCTCCCGCAGCCAAGCGACAACTGATGCAACAAGGGATACCTTTTATTACAGTTGAAGGGACTTTGGGAGGTGGCGCATTAGCTGCGACTGCCTTAAATGCTTTGGTTGAGTCACTGATAGATAAGCCAGATTGTCATTGTTATCTCAAATAAGTGCTGAACAATAAGTATTTACTTAAGACAGTTTCATGGGATTTTTACTCACCACTCAAAACTCAGCACTCATAACTCAGCACTACTGAAAATAATATTGTTAAATAATATTGAATTTGCTACGCTTTACCAATTTTAGTAATTCAATAATTCATAATTGTGGCCATAAACCACCAACTTGGTATAAGTTGCAATATAACTTAGAAAAATTTATAGTACAACAGACTTTGGCAATTAGAGTATAAATTATCATGCTATCCAAGCTACAGCGAAGTATAAATCAGCATAAGTGCTTTGAAGCAATTAGAACTAAAGATAACTCAGATGTATAATTAGCCCGTCTCCTCCATTATCTTTATAAAGATCGCGATTTAGGACTGGCAGGCTTTCTATTTTTTACTTTAATTAAGAGGCTTATGTGGCAACAAGAAAAAAAAGATACTTCGATAGTCAGACTGGTATTATGGGTTGCCTTAGCTACAACCCCGATGGCAGCATCTCTGGTGATATCAGCACCGATGCTGGCACAATCTACACCTGAAGCTACCTCTTCGCCATTGCCACAAACAGTGCAGAATGAACCGATAGTACGGATTGACGGTTCCAGTAGCTTGAGTGCAATCAATCAAAGCCTGAAAGAAAGTTTTGAAAAACAGTTTGTCGGTAAAAAGGTTGAAGTTGCTGCTAACGGCACTGAGACAGCGCTGAAAGATTTGCTAGATGGCAAAATCGATATAGTCGCAATGGGGCGCGGATTGACGCCAGCCGAAAAAGCTCAAGGACTAGAACAAGTTCGTTTGCAACGTGAGAAGATTGCGATCGTGGTTGGTGCAGACAATCCTTTTAAAGGAAGCTTGACTAGTAGGCAATTCGCCCGGATTTTTCGGGGGCAAATTACAAATTGGTCACAACTGGGAGCGCCTTCAGGGAAGATTCGGTTAATTGATCACCCGAACACGAGTGAAACTCGCAATACTTTTCGTACTTATCCAGCCTTCAAAAATGCTGAATTTGCTACAGGGGCTAATGCTACCCAAGTAAGTGAGGATAATACCGCAGAAATCATCAAACAACTGGGCAAAGACGGCATCAGCTATGTGTTAGCTAATCAGGTGTCGAAGTTGAAAGGTGTGCGAGTTCTGCAATTACATCAAGCCTTGCCAGATGATGGGAGATATCCTTTCTCACAACCTTTAGTTTACGTTTACAAAAAAGATCAGAGTTTAACCACAGTAGATTTTCTTGGCTTTACCCTAGCACCCGCAGGACAGCAGGCGATAGAAAAAGGTAGAACTGCCGAAGCCGAGGCGATCGCAGCCAGCCTATTACAACCTGCTGTTGCGACTTCCTCCGGTGTGGAAACGACACCAGCGCCTACGCCTTCCCCTAGTGCTACTAGTTCTGCATTTGGCGAACAGCCCTTTGTGGCTGCTCCTGCTGCACAAAGCGCTCCAATTGTAAATAAAGAAACACCATTGTGGTTGCTGCTACCTGTCTTTTTTATGGCTGTAGGTGGCTCTATACTATGGTGGATTGTGAAAAAACGCCCATTGCCCACCGAGGAAACAGACAATTTACCAGAATCAAATCCTCATCCACCCAATGGAGCAACGGCGGCGCTCGATGCCAGCACAACTTCTTCCCTGAATGGAGCGACGTTAGAAGAACAGGCAGTACCGCATTTTCAAGAGCAAGAAACCCCCGATCGCACTCCTTTCAACATCTACGCTCAAACACAATCTGACCTGAACGAAAATGCTACTCAGGGGACAGCAAATTTAGTACAAGAGACAAGTAATGGTACTTCTAACCTCTATGAAGGCGCGACATCGGGCGTAGCTAATGGCTCGGAAAATAACAACTTCGGAGCCGCAGCTTTAGGTGGTGCGGCTATAGCAACAGGCATCGGGACGGCTACCTGGTCTACCTTTAGCAATAAAGAAACAGAACCAAACGCAACTGATGAGACAGTTGGGCTAAGTAATTATATGGAGACAAACACTCCTGATTCTGATGAAGTGGCGTGGGATATAGAAGCCCCGGCAGCTGTAGTAAATACTTCATATCCTTACCCAGGTAATATTCCAGAAGAAGTGTCTGATGTAGAACTGCCTTCATCTGAGGCGACAGCCCCACTCCCAGAATTACCAAATGTGCCACAAGTCACATCTGATTTTGGATATTGGGACACAGCAATTAGTGAAGATGAGGCAGACGAGGAACTTCAGGCAGAATTGAACTGGCTGGAGAGTATCACCTCAACTGAAGATACAGCCTCAGTAGATGAATTGCCCTTAGCGGAATCTGACGGAGTGACAGCCGATGAGGAAGCATCAGCGACAGATACATCCTCACTGCTCGATTTACCGGAATTCCCAGAAGATTTATGGAGTAAAGATGCATTGAATGTGGTGGCGGACGCAGCCGAACCCACTTTAACTTTGCCAGAGGAAGAACTTCCCGCCGAGCCGACTGTTGGGGAAGGTGTTGCTGAAGCTAACTCTACAGATTTGGCCGCAGCCGCAGCTTTAGCAACAGGCGCGGGAGTTGGCGCTTGGGCTAGCACTTTCGGATCGGATGCTCCAAATGAGACGATGGCAGCCGAAACAGCTAGTGGTTTAATAGATACTCAAGAAGAAAGCAGTATTGTCCTCACACCACATACTTATACATCGGCTCATGTCTCTTGGGAGATTCCCCCAGCCAAGAAAGCAGAACTGTGGCAACAAGGCGGTACTCAATTGGTAGTGCGGCTATATGATGTGACTGGCATTGATTTGAGTTATCAAACTCCGCAGCTGGTCAAGCAGTACGAATGTGCAGAGACAGCACACGATCGCTTTGTCGAAATTCCCCTCATCGATCGCGACTACATCGCTGAAATTGGCTATATCGCTTATGGCGAACACTGGTTATTCATTGCTCGTTCTGCAATTATTCGTGTCTTCAGTCCTGTGAATCCAGATCCCATAGTTGATGATGTGGCGATTGCAGCCGAAACAGCTATTGGTTTGGTAGATACTCAAGAAAAAAGCAGTATTGTCCTTACACCAGATACTGATGTATCGGCTCATGTCTCTTGGGAGATTTCCGAAGCCAAGAAAGCAGCACTGCGGCAACAAGGCGGTTCTCAATTGATGGTGCGGCTGTATGATGTGACTGGCATTGACTTGAGCGAGCAAACTCCGCAGCTTGTAAAGCTGTATGAATCTGAGGAAACAGAAAACGAAGGATTGGTAGACATTCCCCAGGGCGATCGCGACTACATGGCTGAAATTGGCTATCTCGCTGATGGCGATCGCTGGTTATCTATTGCCCGTTCTGCGATCGTTCATGTCTCCAGTCCTGTGAATCCAGATCCCGTAGTTGATGACGTGGTAATCGCGGATAAAACAGATGTTGATTTGGTAGATGTCCAAGATGAGAGCAGTATTGTCCTCACACCCCGCACTTTCCAATGGGCTGAAGTCTCTTGGGAGATTTCCGAAGCTAAGAAAACAGCACTGCAACAACAGGGCGGCTCTCAATTGGTAGTGCGGCTGTATGATGTGACTGGAATAGATTTGAGTTATCAAAATCCTCAGTTTGTCCAGCAGTATGAATGTGAAGAGACAGCACATGATCGCTTTGTAGAAATTCCCATCAGCGATCGCGACTACATAGCTGAAATTGGCTATGTCGCTGATGGCGATGCCTACGGCGGTAAACTACACTGGTTATTCATTGCCCGTTCTGCGATCGTTCGTGTCTTTAGTCCAGTGCCTACAGATTCGACGACAAAAGATCCCGTGGTTGAAAATGTAGCATCAGTAAGCGAAACCGCTATTGGCTTGGCAGACGTAGAAGCAGAAACTGCCCCAGAAGAGAGCAGTATTGTCCTCACACCCCGCACTCCCAAGTGGGCTTATGTCTCTTGGTACATTTCCAAAGCTCAATCTGAAGCACTGCATCAACAGGGCGGTTCCCAATTAGTAGTGCGGCTTTATGATGTCACCGGCATTGATTTGAGTTATCAAAGTCCCCAACTTATCCAGCAGTATGAATCTGAAGAAGTAGCACGCGATCGCTTTGTGGCAATTCCCGTAAGCGATCGCGATTACATGGTTGAAATTGGCTATATTGCTGATGGCGATCGTTGGTTACTTGTAGCCCGTTCCGCTAACGTTCGGGTATTCAGTCGTCCCTACGGAGATTTCTGGTTTGTGGCTGATGCTGAGTTAATTATTCACGGAGCAACTCAACCAAATACAAACGTAAACATTGGTGGACATGCTATCAAAATTAAACCCGATGGTACTTTCCACCTACGTCTTCCCTTTTCAGATGGTTTAATGGACTATCTCATCACGGTAGCTGCTGATGGGGAATCCCCAAGAACTATTCATAAGAAGTTCTCTCAGGAAACTTCCGAAAGCTAATATTACGCTGAGTTCTCCCCTCTAACCCGAATGGCATTAAGAAAAGCCCAAAGGCTTGTGTCGTCTTGTTCCCAGCCTGGAGGCTGGGAATGTATCTAAAGTGGGCTTCTGCCTCTTGTCAAGCTACTGGAGGCGGCAGCCCTTCCAGAATGGGTTCCCAGCCTAGAGGCTTGTTCCAGTTAGAGCAAGGGCTGTATGTATCTTTTATTAGTGTCATTCCCCTCTAAACCAATTCTCCCTTTTTAGGGAGTATAGGAAGGGGGGATTTTATTATGCCAACTTTCGTTTTCATCCCTGTTAGGAGAAGTGATTATAATACGATTCCATTAAGGTTTTTTGATGAAAATTATAGATCGCAAAAATGTGATAAATCATCACAAAGACACGATTCATCGCGTATTGTAGAGACGGCGATTCATCGCGTCTGTATTGTATTGTAAAGACGGCGATTCATCGCGTCTCTTGCTTTGGAACAATTTCTTGAGTTAGACATTTTTTAAATGCTAACGTCTACAAGGTGACACAGGATTTGGAGCGGTTTTTTTAACTATGAAGCATAGACACAAAGTAGCTTTTAGCTTAACATGGTTGATCGGTCTTAATTTAATTTCTAGCTTAGTCGCATTTAATCAGGCGAACGCTGCACCACCGAGAACCCCAGACAAAAGTGTAAATTGCGAGATTTTAGTTGTGGGTGGTGGACTTTCTGGTGTAGCCACAGCTTACGAGGGCTTGTTAGCAGGGCGAACAGTTTGTCTCACAGAAATTACTGACTGGCTGGGAGGACAAATTTCTGCTCAAGGGACATCTGCGTTAGATGAACGTCCAACTCAGCGAGCTCTCAAATTCTATTCTCGCGGCTACCTAGAATTGCGAAACCGCATTGGGCGGAAATACGGTAAGCTTAACCCCGGTGAATGCTGGGTAAGTGAATCGTGTTTTCTTCCTCACGATGCTCACACAATTTTGACCCAGATGCTTAAAGATGCCGAAAAGCAGGGCAAAGGGAAGTTGCAATGGTTTCCCAATACGGTAATTAAGGATTTGGAAATCGCTGCTGATGGCAAAATAATTAATAGTGCGATCGCAATTCAACATCAACCACCAAAAGGCGCACCACCTCTCAATACTTTTACATTATCTCAAAGTATTGAAGATGCCTATCGCTACGAAAACTCATCTCGGTTTACTAAAACTATTGTTCGTTTTATCCCCAAGGCAGCGAAAGAGGATGCTCCTAAATGGTATGTCGTAGACGCTAGCGAAACTGGAGAAATTATTGCCCTTGCTGATGTCCCTTACCGATTAGGCATTGATGCCCGTTCTTACCTAGAACCTTCTGCTTCCAGTGCTAATAATGACCCCTATTGCCCCCAAGGCTTTACCTACACCTTTGCAATGGAGGCCACTAAGGAACCGCAACCGCAGACAATGCCTGCATTTTATCCACAATATGCGCCATATTTCAGCTATGAATTAACGCGACTAGCTAACTTTGATTTAGTTTTTAGCTATCGTCGCATTTGGAGTCCAAACAAAGGGAAACCAGCAAAATTTGGCGGTGTAAGTTTTACTGCGGCTGCACCAGGGGATATCTCAATGCAAAACTGGACTTGGGGTAACGACTACCGCCCCGGAACAGCCCAGGATAACCTAATTTACACTCGTCAACAGTTACAAGGTACTGGACAGTTAGAACCAGGGGGTTGGATGGGAGGACTGCGGACAGAAGCCCTCCGCAAGGCTGAGGAAAATGCCTTATCTTTCTATTACTGGCTGGTAGCTGGGACTACGGATTCTCAACTAGGGGATGGTGTTAAGCAGCCACAAACTAATAACCGCTTTGTTTCCGGTTTAAATTCACCAATGGGGACAGCGCATGGTTTATCAAAATATCCCTATATGCGAGAAGGGCGGCGGATTATTGGCCGCCCCAGTTGGGGACAAACCGGAGGTTTTGGTATTTGGGAAATTGATATTTCCCGCCGAGATTATAATGACGAGTATTACTCTAAGACTCTGCCAGCAGATATGTATCGTCAGCTACGAGCAGCAGTTGCAGGTTTAGAAGCAATATCAGTAATTGACGGTAAAGTTCCACCAGATAAAGCAATGCGACGGACTCGTTCTACCGTTTTCCCCGATGCAGTGGGTATTGGTCACTACGCCATAGATTTCCATCCTTGCATGGTCAATAGTCCCCCAGAAGCCCCTGGTAACACAGAACGTCCAGGCGAAAGACGCGGTGCGGGTCAAGCTTATCCCTTCCAAATTGCTTTGAGAGCAATGATTCCCCAGAAAATTGATAATTTGCTCGTAGGTGGCAAAAGTATTGCGACTAGTCATATTGCCGCTGCTGCCTATCGGGTACACTCCTTTGAATGGTCAGCTGGCGCAGCTGCGGGCACTGTTGCTAATTTTGCACTCAAAAATGCGATCGCACCTTACCAACTTGTTGATGATTTACCTAAACAAGAGCCACAACTAGAAGCACTCAAACGGCTTTTGCAACAAAATGGCAACCCTACCGCCTTCCCAGATACATCTATTTTTAACGAAAACTGGGATAATTGGAAATAATTTGTCATTTGTCATTTGTCATTTGTCATTGGTCATTGGTCATTGGTCATTTGTTATTTGCCCTGAGCGCAGTCGTACCCCTCCGGGGAAGCAAGCTACGCGTAGCGTCCCGTAGGGAAGGGAGTCATTGGCGCAGCCTCAATACGGTTTGGTTAAGCTCCCCCCGCCTACGGCGACCCCCTTAAAAAAGGGGTAAATAGGAGGAAAAGCCCCCCTTTTTAAGGGGGGTTGGGGGGATCTCCGAAAGCCAAATATACTAACCGAAACGTATTGGGCGCAGCCTCTCGTAGACAAGTATTGGTCATTGGTTAAGGACAAATGACAACGGACACATGACAAAGGACAAATGACAAATGACAACTAAACTAAGTTACTTATAGTGTAGTAGTGTAGTTTTGTAAAATTATCTTGACTAATTGGTTTATGGTTATAACACTTTCAGCAGATGTTTTCGGGATGTCCACAGCACCAACTATAGCTCCTGAACGGTCTAATCAAGTTATCCGTAAGACTTATCCGAATTACAAAGTGATTGTATTAAACGATGACTTTAATACATTCCAACACGTGTGTGAATGTTTAATGAAATATATTCCGGGGATGAGTGGCGATCGCGCGTGGGATTTGACTAATCAGGTACACTATGAAGGTCAAGCGATCGTCTGGGTCGGGCCCCAAGAACCTGCGGAACTCTATCACCAGCAACTGCGCCGAGCAGGTTTGACAATGGCACCTCTAGAAGCAGCTTAACCTTAATTATTATGGGCAAACCCTCCGTAGATCCCCTCCGCACGGCTTCACAAAAAGCTGCCAGACTGGTTTGGAATCACTCAACACACCTTTCTGGTCTTATCCCCATTTTAGAACGTCTGTGTCAGCAGGATGGTATCCAAACTGTAACGCCAGGAGTGATTGGGCGATCGAAGGGTCATTGTCCAAAAATGCAACTACGCGTCTCAGTACCCATTCGGGGCGGCTATAAAGTCATTGCACGGCAAGGTAAAACGGTACAAGAGGTCTTTATTTTAACGACTTTACCCCAGGATCAACTAGAAGCTGCATTAGCGATCACCATGAGATGTTGAGTGCTGAGTTGAGAATCTCACTTTTTTACCCAATGCTCCATGCCCCATGCCCAATGCCCAATCCCCAATGCCCAATCCCCAATAACTATTCCTCAACCCGATGTACTGCAAATTTGTGTAGCGGTAGACTAACGATACAAGAAAAAGTTAAGAAATATGACAGAGCTGTAGTTATTTTCAAAGTCATGACTACAGATTCCCAGCCGGGTAAAACTATTTTTTCGATGCCAAAAGCTACACAGTAAACTAGCCAGTAACTAAAGCTCATTCTAAACAGAATTCGCTCTGTTTCTTCCATCTCATTTGTTTGCTGCTTACCATTGCACAGTAACAACAGCCCAATAATGCAAGCGACAAAGGAAACAGCAACTACAGATTCGTGACAAAATATATTTAACGAATGCATTTGTGTTTATTCCTACATTTTTTCAGTTGAAACTCAGTCTAAAGGAATATTCCTTGCAGAGATACAAATTATTTACAAACCTCAATAGATTCAATAGACATCTCCAGAAAAGAAAAAAGACCCCTCTCCAAACCTCTCCCCGAAACGGAGAGAGGCTTTAAAACCCCCCTTCCCTGGTAGGGAAGGGGGGAAGGGGGGTTAGGTCTGGGTGCAAATTTGTGGTATCTAAATCTTTTTCGGAGATGTCTAATAGTGCTGAGTGAACAATCTCACTTGCAACTCAGCACTCGTAACTCCATTAATCTTCAAGGCTAGTTGCCAAAATTGAAGCGTTTGCAACAATTGCTTGATCATGTATAAGAAAGGCTTAAGCATTTCCAAGAAATGTATAAGCAGTTGCTGCAAATGCTTAATACTTTGCAACAATTGCTTGATCATGTATAAGAAACGTTTAAATGATTGCAGCAGTTGTTGTAATTAACTTATGAGTTCATCTTATATCATGTTCGGTAAATCACTTACGATTAAGCCCCGATTTTAATCCACCAGTGA
>NZ_JABXKN010000017.1:0-3166 GCF_017115065.1 Nostoc sp. JL23 | reverse complement strand
TATCTAGCATCTATAGATTCCATAGGTGATATTTTTTGTCAATGCGTAAGTCCTAATTTATTTAAATCGCGTCCAATATAATCTCTTTTAATTTTTTCATTATAAGCCCCACCATTTGTATTAACTGTTCTTTGCTTATTTGTTGTTGGTATTATCTGCTTTATGGGTGCTAATATAGGTTGTGTTTTTACTATACTTTGATTCCTTAAATGTAAAAAAATACCTGATAAAAATAAAGTTAGTCCTAATATAGTAATAAAAATATTTATTGTGAATGCAGTATGAATTAATGCAAGTAATAATGATATACAAAATGAGCTGATTACTATAAATAATAATGAATTTCTTGATTTTATACTCAAAAAAAACATCTATATAACCACTAGATAGTGTAGGAAGTACCTGTAAATCATTTATTGAATAGTATTTATACTTAAATAGTATTAACCACGTATTACAATAAAGTATGTAACATAAGTCACTATTTATATGTGATTTCAGTAATTTAATATAAAGTTAACCTTTGCAAGCGGTATTGTTACAAATAGCTTTCTCTAACTCGATTGCGTCTACTGCTTCGACTACCGATAATCTCAAGGCTTTTTCAAGTTTTGCTGACTCTACACCGCAGCCTTGATGCGATCGCTTTATGGTCACTAGAGTCAATTAATATATCAAGCTTCATCAATAGTCAGTACAATTTATTTTCGAGGGCGATCGCCCTTTGTACCATTTAGTCGAGATGCCTCAGATTTTGCAGAAGAAGTAGAATTTCCACCTTTTTTAGCAAGTTCAGCCATCCATTTTTTAGTTCCAAATATTCCGTTCATCAAAGCAGGAATACTCAAATCTACATCTAGGGTTTTCCAATGTAATCCTTCACCAGAAGGTGTTACCTCTACTTCTGCTAAATCCTTGACCGAAGCACCCGCCAGTCCTTCCCCTACCTCTGAAGGGAACCCAAACATACATTTGTTAGACAAGAAGACTATAATCATTCCTAAGTAAGCGTCATAAAAAGCACGAGTAGCTCGTGGTTCAGATGTGGCGATCGCATCTGAGTTTGCTCTGGCATTGGCTAGCTTTTCTTTTAATTCTTCTGTAGCCGCAATCTTTTTAACCATGATATTCTCGCCACTTTTTTAGTAGTTCCAATTGGTGATCTGCAACTAACTTTAAGGCTTTAACCGCATCTTTATCACTCATTTCTGGGGATACCGAAACCCACTCTGGAGTTAGGTTTTCATCTCCTATGTTGATTTTTGACTCTCCGCCCCCTTTAAAAACATGGACATGAGCAGGAATATGATCGTTAAGGTAGATACGAACCTCGAAACCGCCTTTTCTTAAGATTGTTGGCATTTGATATCTTATTTTATCAGAGATAACCTAAGCGTTTGGATTTATCAGTACATTGAGTACCTAATATTCAATTCCTAATCCCCAGTACCTCGCACACCAGCCAAGATAAAATTAACTGCTGCTTGAGTATGCTGCTCAATCATTTCTGGACTTAGCAGTTGCAAATCTGGTCTAGTATGCTTAATGTTTTCGTAAGCGTTGAAGTATAAATTACAAACTCCAATAATATGCAGGGTGGTGAAAAATGGATCGAGTTGACGGAAACAACCTTCCGCCATCCCCCGCTCTAAAATCTTGATGAGATAGCTAAAATTTTCTTGCCAATTTCCCTCTTTAAAATACTTACCCTGATTTTGGTTTGCTTCTTGGAACCAAAGCATTCCTCTATGCGGGTGAGCAGCTTCATAAGCGATCGCTCCTTTGACTAGCAGTTTCAAGGCTTCCTCTGGTGGGAACCGATCCAAATTTAGCTGCTCAAACCCTTCATGCATCTCCACCGCCGGACGTTGCAGAACCGCTTGATATAGTCCTTCCTTGCTCTGGAAGTAGTAGTAAATCATCGCTGTAGTGACACCTGCACCTCTAGCGATCGCTCCTGTCCGCGCCCCTTGAAGTCCATTTCTGGCAAACTCCGCTTCCGCCGCATCCAGAATCTGCCTTTTCGTTGCTTCTGCATCGCGCACCTGACGCGGCTTTTTAGATGAGAATTTTGACTGCGTTGAACGACCCACATTGCTCCATCATCATAACGAAAATATATTAACTAAAAACTTGGTTAGTAGTTGACATAGAAGATGAAATTTATTAAATTAATACTTACTAACTAAAAAATTAATTAGTTAATTGTATAACTTGTCCATGCAGTAGCCGAAGTTAGCCGAGCAAATGCCCGGTAGTATTAGTTCGTCCATTGCAGACAAGACTTTAGTTATCCCAATTTACATTCAAAAGAGTGATGTAGGACAGGTGACACCAGCTTGCCTACAACTTTTAAGTTTCAATATTGCGTTGCCTTTTACTAACTCATCTAGCGATTTTTCAAAAAACTATCAATCAATATTTTGGAGAAAAAATGGAACCAATTTTACCTGGTGCGCCTTGGTTAATCGCGCACAAATTTATATTGGAAGTGAATAAACCAAATAAAATCACATTAAATGGACAGGATTATATTATTTGGCAAAACCAAAAAGGCGAAGTCTTTGCCCTTGATAACATCTGTCCGCACATGCAAGCACCCTTATCAAACGGCTGGATTTGTCAAGATAGAGATACTATTACTTGCCCTTTTCATGCACTAGAATTTGATGGACAAGGCAGACTACAGCAAGGAGATAAAAAAGACACTCAGCCAATTACCAAACCATTAGAGTTAATTATTAGCAATGACTGCATCTGGACTTATGCTGGATTTGAACCAAGATTGCCCATCCCAGATTTGCATCAGAAAATTGTCGATGAATACGAGTTCATTGGAGTAACTGGGGAAAAAAGTATTCAAGGTTAATTTTTGAGTAACCTAATGGTTAACTATGACTATAATCACCAAAATGGTACTCATAAAGAACTATTTAAAATTACATCTTGTAATGTAAGTCATTTTGAAGAAAAAGGATACTCTGCTACAGTCAAACAAGAACTGACAAGAGCTAACAACACATTAGGAGAAATTATCAAAAATCCTATTTTGGGAATATTCCCGAAAACGCTTGCTAACACACTCGAATACGCTTTTCCTTCAACTACAGCGGGAGCATCCACTTTTGGCAGAAACACTCAAATAGCAAGTAAACCATTCAGATAA
>NZ_JABXKN010000122.1:0-3177 GCF_017115065.1 Nostoc sp. JL23 | reverse complement strand
AGAAAACATATTTCTTGTTTTTCTTGGAATAATTTATTCTTTGGAAGTCCCTAATTCAAAAAAGATCCCAGGAAATTCTTGAAAAAGACGATAGAAAATGCTGTCAGTTTTCACACTTGATGTATTACGGTGATTTAATCCGTTAGATTTTACCGTGAAATACTATTGATAAAAATGAGTAAGCCGACTGCAAGAAGCAATCGGCATAACAAATTCATGATAATTTAGTTGCAATTTAGCCGTGAGTTGCACCTTGAGGGGGACTTGAGACAACTTTTTTAGCTAAACCCAAAGTCTGCAAAACTAGGATGCTCCACCAAGTAACATCAATCTCCCACCAAGACAACCCAGATTTCGCCATGTGGGGATAAGTATGATGGTTGTTGTGCCAGCCTTCTCCATAAGTGACAAGAGATACCCACCAAAGATTACGAGCGCCATCATTAGCATCAAAGGTGCGATAGCCCCATAGGTGTGATGCTGAGTTTACAAACCAGGTTGAATGCCAAAGCAAAACACATCTGAGAAACACTCCGTAGAATACAAAAGACCATCCTCCTAGAGCATAAAGCAGCAGCCCGAAGGGTATTTGCAACAGCAAAAAGTAGCGATCTAGCCAACAATAAAAGGGTTGTCTGGCTAAGTCAGGAGCATATTTTTTATAGGTGTCATAATCAAAAAATTCTGGACGTGGATAGAAAATCCACAGTATATGGCTCCACCAAAATCCTCTTTGAGCAGAATAGGGGTCTAAATTGATATCTTCTGTGTGGGCGTGATGTTGGCGGTGTCCACCTACCCAAAAAATTGGCCCCCCTTGCAAAGCCAACGCTCCAATGAGGGCGATCGCATACTCTAACCACTTAGGAACCTGAAAACTTTTATGGCTCAGTAGTCGGTGATATCCCAGGCAAATACCAATACTCCCGAATAACCAGTGGAGAAACACTAGCAACCCTAATGCTGGCCAGGAGAAAAACCAAGGAGCCAGAAGTGCTAAAGCATGAAATGTAGCAAAAAATACTACATTTGTCCAACTGAGTTGAGGTGAGTTGCCTCTCTCAGGGGCGATCGCCCCAAAATTTGCGGTCATAAAAATTCCTGTTGATGGATGATGCAGTGATTTACTTTTTATTGGGCATAATCCCACTAAGGATTTATCCACCCTCTTACTAGTTAGTTACAGTGAGCCAGCGTGGTCTTGGGGGTTTCCCCCATTAGCGACTGGCGTTAGCGCAGCGCTAGCGACGCAGGAGCGTCACCCATAGGGTAGAGTAAAGCAAGTATCACTTACATTTGTTATGCTAGCAGAACTCTGATACCCCCTGCAAGTGCCACTTGCATTTTTTTATGTCATCTCACCTCATTTCCACTCGTCAACGCCTGATTCAAGCTGCACTTGAGTTGTTTTCTGCTCAGGGAGTTAGCGCTACCACAACCCGCCAAATTGCTGAAAAAGCCGAAGTCAACGAAGTGACTCTATTTCGGAATTTTGGCAATAAGCATGGACTGCTTTTGGCTGTGCTGGAAGAGTCCGCAGCCTTCAAGGATTTAGGTGAGTCGCTGGTGCGACGGGCAACACCTCCCGGCAATGTTTACCAAGCTCTTAAAGATTATGCAAGTGACACTTTACATACATTAGAACGAGTGCCAGAGTTCGTTCGGTCTGTGGTAGGTGAAGCCGACCAATTCCCGGCAGAAAATCGTCGCGCACTAGGCAGGGGAGTCACAGAGGCAAACCGTTATGTAGCTCAGTATTTAGCTACTGTAATCCAGCAAGGACACCTAAACACCTACTTACCGGCAGAAAAATTAGCCAGTTTGCTGAATGGGATGATTTTGGGATATGCAGTAATTGAGTTCACCAGCGAATTTCACGAACTTTGGGAAGATCGGGACGACTTTCTGGAAAATTTGGTGGAGTTGTTTTTACATGGAGCCATGTCATCTTCAACAGAATCAGCAATAAACTCCTTACAAGGAGGGTTCACCACCACAGAAGTAACTGATTTACCAGCTAGTTTAGTTCACGAAATTCTGCAACAAGCCAGGAAATTCGGAGTACGAGATTATGCTTTAGCTTACGTATTATTTGGCGCTGGGTTATCCGCTACAGAAATAACTAGCTTGGAGCGATCGCACCAAATCTACGATACTCAAGGGCACTTCCTACAAATCACAATTCCTGGATTTGTCCGTCAAGTACCCGTGAATCAGTGGATTTTGGGCAAACGCTACGGTTCTTTTACTAATAATCCCTTAATCAAATGGCTGAAAAGTCGTAAAGATGCTCAAACAGCCATGTTTCTGAATGAAACAGGTACACCCATCTCTGAATCAGAACTTGAGACACGTTGGCAAGTATGGAGTGAAGGACTATTAACTCCCCAAGGACAAACGCCAGCGATCGCCCAAGCACAACAAACCTGGCGCGTAGAAATGTTGATGCGGGGGATTACCTTGGAAAACCTGAGTATTTTCACAGCTTGCGATCGCGCCCAATTACAACCCTATGTCCGCCGAGCCAAAGAAAAATCCGCCCTAGAGCAAGCTACCCGTTTGGATCATAAACCAGGATAGGGAGTGGGGAGATAAGGAGTATCAGGTGGCGTTCTCCGACGCAGAGCCAGTGACCAAATAATTAGTAATTAGTAATTAGTAATTCGTAATTCGTAATTTGTAATTAAGAATTCATTAGCATGATGCAGTTAAACGATTAAGGTAAAACAACAGAGGTTTCTTTACCATTGTTGTTTGCACCATTCAAGATTGTAGCTGTACTCTCAGATGAGGATTGGGTGTTGCTCGAACGGCGTGATAATTTCTTGCGTGGCTTGCCTCCCGCCTGGATATATTGCAAACTGTCTTTGCCATAATGGGTTGCCACACTCATTAACATCTTTTCAGAGTAGCCGCGCAATTCTTCTTCAATTAGAGAGAGGCGACCTGCCATTTCATTTATGTTAGAGAGTAAAGTGTTATAGGTAGATAGCTGAGTTTGCAAGGTTTGGATGCGGCTGTCGTAGTCTGTCAAACTTAATCCGTTGCCAAATTCTAGCGTCGTGCTAATCGATCGCATTCCTGCAATTCGACGGAGAGCCTTTTCTAGAGTGGGTGAACTGCAGGGCAAACGCATCTAAATATAGTACACATATACTAAAGAGTCTAAGAAAGGTA
>NZ_JABXKN010000072.1:0-165180 GCF_017115065.1 Nostoc sp. JL23 | reverse complement strand
TAGTTCATCGTTTTCATCCCTACTTTTATCATAAGTGATTATCCGAACATGATATTACTTGTGTAACTTATCCTTTGTCTGATTGCACTTTAGAAACCCATCAAGAACAAGTCTTATATAAATCAGCCCTTTACTATAAGCCTGAGTCTGGAAAATCTGAGTGATTGCATACTAATCAGTTAAGAAAATTTCTGGGTTGGGTTAAAGGTAGTAAAACCCGACAAAATCTTGAAAATGTTGGGTTTCGTTCCTCAACCCAATCTACTCGGAGTGCTTTTTTAGGTAAAACCTACGCAGTATTGGAACCGCTATATTTTTCTCAATGATCGGCCTAACGATAGAACCAAATTCTATCTTGCAAGAGAGGTTAAAACCTAGCACATAGCTGAAGATGAGATAAGAAGTTACAAAAAATCTTTAGTGATTAGGTAAGAAAAATGTTAACACCATTATTAACCGCCCTAGCTACAGCTTTGAGCCTGTTGATTGTTGATTTAGTTGTTCCAGGCGTTAATATTGCTAACTTTCCCGCAGCTATGATTGCTGCTTTAGTAATTGGTCTAATTAACGGTTCAGTTAAACCAGTTTTGTCTGCTCTTTCTCTACCACTTAACTTTTTATCATTTGGAGCATTTTCGCTCGTCGTTAACGGTTTGTGTTTCTGGTTAGCAGCAGTCCTAGTTCCTGGGTTCGCAGTTCGCGGAATTATTGGTTTCCTTCTTGGGCCAGTGATTCTAACTTTTGCTAACACCTTCATTAACAACTACTTTGTTGAAAGAAACCTGTTAGCGAGCGGTGGCGAAAAAACCCAAGGTGAATTACCTTATAGATAAGTATTATAAGGAGTAGAAAGACCAATTTTATTATGTCTCTACTCCAAATAAATATCCGAAGGTGGATTTCCTAATTCGGTATTTTCAGCAGAATGTAATTAAAGAAAATCACAAAACTACGGCAAAATCATGAAATTAGTTCGTTTTATTCTAGGTTTGTTAGTGCCTCCTTTAGGCGTTTTCCTGACTGTTGGAGTTGGCCCGACTCTGTTTATTAACATCTTGCTTACAGTTCTAGGTTGGCTACCAGGTAGTATTCATGCAATTTGGGTTATTGCCAAGCATGATGAACAACTCAATAGAGAAGGAAATATTTACTAATACGCAAGATGAATTTTAGGGAATCTTAATTATGGTGCGTTACAGCTAAAGCCGTAACGTACCATTTTAGTTTCTACCAGAATTAAAAGTTATAAGACTTAACCCTCTAACCCCCTTCCCGAAGCAGGCCTGTTTCATTCCCTAAAAGGCTCTGATTTACAAGCGTTTCAAGCAAAAAACTCAGGTAACTAAAAAATATGATTGGGCAAGAAAATCGCCATTGCACTGAGTTTTTGCTTGGACAAGAGATAGAAACGCCCCATTGATTTTAAGACACATGAATTTCTTTTTAGCGTTTGATGTGTGCTTCTATCGTTCTGAATTAGCGTTTGAAATTAGCCCTAAAATAGCCTGATGGAAATAGTGAAACCCAACATTATATTAGGTTAACGTTGGGTTTCACAGCATTCAACCGCATTCAACCAGGTTGATTAGGCGGTATTTGCTCAGGTGGGGTTTCTGCTGGGGGAGCGAGTACCGCATCTGGAGCAATTTCTTCTATGGGAATCGGTTGCTTATCCTCAATTTCAAAATCTGGTTGCGCGGCTTCCACCAAGTCAGGAGATGGGGGATGTGGTGGAATCGCTTCTGGTACAATCTCAGTTTTTGCTTCGGTTTCGGTAGTAACTGTCTCCTTTGCTGGTGGTTCTGGTATGACAATAGTTTTGTCAATAATCTCAATAGCAGGTTTCTCTGACAGTACAGAAGTAATATCTTCAGGTTTGGGGGTTGTGGGTGTCTTTTTACTCACAGTCTGCTGCACCTTGTCTTTCGCGCCACTGAAGGTAGTACCAAGACCTTTTTGCAACTGGCCCAGCCGTTCCTGAAGGGACAACTTATTCACCTGTTCTTGAATGCCAGTTTTTACCGTCTCAGCACTGGGTACTTGGGTTTGTTGTGCCTGTGGGGTTAATTGCCGACGTAATGATAGAGTTTGCCAGCCAAACCAGACCAAAAGAGCCACACTAGCCACATGACCCAGCAACAAACCCCCAGTAATGCGTGGCGCAAACACCCATAAGACTAAAGCGTAGAATAATCCTACGCCACTCCAGATAAAGTCATTCTTGCGGTGGATTTCTGGGAAAAAGAAAGCTGCTATGTAAATGGCTAAACTACCAAGACCGACCACCAAAGCTAGGACAAATGCCAGCATTATTTGGTTACTCCTTTGACTAGAGATTGGGGACTGGGGATCGGGTACTGGGGATCGGGTACTGGGTATTAGGTATTAGGAAGAAAAACTAATTTAGTGAATTAAATTCCTTCCTAGTCCCCAGTCCCCAGTCCCCAGTCCCCAGTCCCTCAACTAACAATTTTGCAAATTTTGCCAGTCAATTGTTGATTTAGATACAATTTAAAATTAATTATCCATGTTAGTTGTGGATTTTTGTCGTTTATATCAAGTCTTAAGGTCTTCTTTAGGAGAGAAGGGAAAATATCGGACTACCCTTAAAGTAAAAGGATCTGCAAGAGTTAGCCAGAAATTTTTTATGACACTACAAAGCTTTGGTGTGATTGGATTAGCCGTTATGGGTGAGAACATCGCTCTCAACGTGGAGCGCAATGGCTTCCCAATTGCAGTTTACAACCGCTCCCGAGAAAAAACGGATGCGTTTATGGCGCAGCGCGCGCCAGGACGGAACGTCAAAGCCGCCTTTACTCTAGAAGAATTCGTTGCCTTATTGGAACGTCCCCGCAAAATTCTAGTAATGGTGCAAGCTGGTAAGCCAGTGGATGCGGTAATTGCTCAACTCAAACCCTTGTTAGAGGAAGGCGATATCATTATCGACGGTGGCAACTCTTGGTTTGAAGATACGGAACGACGCACTCAGGAATTAGAACCCGCTGGGCTTCGGTATCTTGGTATGGGTGTCAGTGGCGGTGAAGAAGGAGCGCTAAATGGGCCTTCACTGATGCCTGGAGGTACAACAAGCTCTTACGAGTTTCTATCACCAATTTTCAACAAAATTGCTGCCCAAGTCGATGATGGCCCTTGTGTAACCTACATTGGACCTGGTGGTTCTGGCCACTATGTCAAAATGGTACACAACGGTATTGAGTACGGCGATATGCAGCTAATTGCTGAAGCCTACGACTTGCTGAAAAATGTCGCTGGATTAGACCATAATCAGCTACATGAGGTGTTTGCTGAATGGAACACCACCGATGAACTCGATTCATTTTTGATTGAGATTACGAAGAATATCTTCCCATATCTTGACCCAGAAACAAATAAACCCCTGGTGGATTTGATTGTTGATGCAGCAGGTCAAAAGGGAACTGGACGCTGGACTGTGCAAACTGCATTGGAATTGGGAGTTGCTATTCCTACAATTACAGCAGCAGTTAATGCCCGGATTATATCTTCCATTAAAGAGGAGCGGGTTGCAGCATCTAAAGTCCTTACAGGCCCCAGTGGCAAGTATAACGGGCAAACCAAGGACTTTATCAACAAAGTCCGTGATGCTCTCTATTGTTCAAAAATCTGTTCTTATGCTCAAGGGATGGCATTGCTATCCACAGCTTCAAAAACATATAACTGGAATTTGGATCTGGGCGAAATGGCGCGGATTTGGAAAGGTGGTTGTATTATTCGCGCTCGCTTTTTGAATAAGATTAAGAAGGCTTTTAGCGAAAATCCAGCTTTGCCTAACTTGCTGTTAGCTCCCGAATTTAAGCAGACAATTCTCGACAGACAGACTGCTTGGCGGGAAGTGATTGCGACAGCCGCAACAGTAGGAATTCCAGTACCCGCATTTAGCGCATCCTTGGATTATTTTGACAGCTATCGCCGCGATCGCTTGCCTCAAAATCTAACTCAAGCACAACGCGACTACTTCGGCGCACATACCTACCTGCGTCTTGATAAGCCCGGAAGTTTCCACACTGAATGGGTTCCTATTGCTGAAGCTAAGAAGTAAATTTTCACACATCTACACTAGGTTATTGTGAAAAGTTAAAAAGTTTCAGAATACAGCTTTAGAAGTGGCTCTGAGTTTCAGAGCCACTTTTTTTAAACGTAGATATAAAGCGACAAACCGCAGAGGTGCAGAGAAGGCAGTTTTCTATTTTTTATTGATTTTAAGGATTATTATTACCAAGATATTTGGCTTTTAATTCTTCTAATTCTTCATCTATTTTACTTTTACTAGAAGGCTGAGGTGTTGGGTTTGGTGGTTGTATTTTATTTGGTTGAGGTTTGCTGTTACCCATAAATTGGGTTTTCATTTCTTCTAGTTCCCGCTCCAGTTGACTAGGAGATTTCGATACAAAATTGGGTGGAGAATTTGGTGGTGATTGAGGGATAGGCTTTGGTGCTATTGCTGGTTTTGCTGCTGCTAGCGAGAATTTATTTAAGTCGTTGAGAACTTCATCTACTGTTTGATAACGTCGAATCGGGATACTTTCTAGCATCTTGTTGAGAATGCGACTCAACCCATTACTGACGGGAGTTTGCAAGTATTGCTGCCATACCCAAGTATCATTGTTGATATCATAAGAATCGAAAGGCGATCGCACTGTTAATAAATTAATACAAGTCGCACCCAAACTGTAAATATCACTGGCGAAAATAGCCCTACCTCTCATTTGTTCAGGGGCAACATATTCTGGACTACCAATACTAGTACCAGTTTTATTTAAGGCAGCGCCAGTGGTAGATTTAGCCGCCCCAAAATCTACTAAAACTAGTTTGCGATCGCTCTCGCGTAAAATAATATTTTCTGGCTTAATATCGCGGTGAATTACTTGTCTAGCATGACAAAATTGCAATACTGGTAATAAATCATTTAATAATTGCCAGATTTCTATTTCACTAAAAGCGCCTCTATGTGCTAATTCCTGGGCTAAGTTTTGCCCGTCGATAAATTCTTGTACAAGATACTGCCGAGCTTCTTGGGTAAAATATGCCAGTAGTTCGGGAATTTGGGGATGTTTACCCAATTCATCTAACTGCACCGCTTCTTGATTAAATAACTCTACAGCTTTGGCAAGAGTGTTAGTGCCTTGAGATTGAGGATAAAATTGCTTAATTACGCAGCGTGGTTTTGAGGGTTTATCCTCATCCACAGCTAAGAAAGTTTTGCCAAAACCACCTTGTCCGATTGGTTTGATAGCACGATAACGTTCTTTGAGGAGTAATTTTGCACCGCAAGTCACGCAAAAATTGACGTGATTGGGATTTTCCGGTTTGGGACAATGGGGATTAAGGCAGTAGCTCATACAGGCGATCGCTCTTATATCTCTTTATTTTACTGGCGTTAAGGGTGGGGACTTCCGCGAATCCATTAAACTGCGATGTCTACGCCAGGCTACGCCTACGCACTACTAACTCACTAGTACAGCACGGCGGAAATCAAGCTGCCATTTTAAACAAGCAAAAGCCTTGATATACAAAACTTTTGACTTTTAACTTTTGACTTTTGACTTCCCCAAAGGGGCTGACTTCCGCCTTGCGGTACTACCCCATACCTTCCATAACTGGATGGAAGTAGAAGGCGAATCCCAATACTGTATAAGCAGCTAATAACAAAGTACCTTCCAGCCAATTGGATTTACCATCAGAACTAATACTGTTGGCAATTAACACTGACACAACCACAGCAACTAATTCAAAGGGTTTGAAATCCAAATCCATTGGTTTACCCAATATCCGCCCTGCTATCACCAACACAGGTGCAACAAATAGGGCAATCTGCATACTCGATCCCACAGCTACCGAAAGGGAAAGATCCATCTTATCTTTCATCGCCACGGTGACTGCTGTGGCGTGTTCAGCCGCGTTACCGACGATAGGAACCAAAATTACCCCTGTAAACAGCGCCGTTAAACCTAGTTGAGATGTGGCCACTTCCAGAGAATCTACTAGCATTTCTGACTCAAGTGCCACTAGCAAGGTACATACTAGCAAGACACCAACCCACAACATCATATTTGGTTTCGCGTGAGGGGTTTCCTCTTCTTCTGTCTCCGCTACACCCACATCATATAGATAGGAGTGGGTTTTCATCGAAAATAGCAGCGTTAGGGCATAAACCAGGATTAACACTACAGCAACAGCAATAGAAAGATTTTGCACTGTTTCTTCGTTAATTCCTTGAGAGGTATAATTCATCGCCGTTGGCATCAAAATGGCAATCACTGCCAAATTCATCGAAGCAGCATTCACCCGCGCCACAATTGGCTGAAATGTCTGTTCTTTGTAGCGCAGTCCTCCCAAAAGCATGGAAAAACCCATCACCAGTAGTAAGTTGCTAATAATCGATCCCGTGATACTAGCTTTGACTACATCTATTAACCCAGCGTTTAGCGCTACTAGGGCGATGATTAGTTCTGTAGCATTACCAAAGGTGGCGTTTAACAAGCCCCCCAGTGATGGCCCGACTACGACAGCAATTTCTTCTGTGGCTGTACCCATCCAAGCTGCTAAGGGCAAAATTGCTAATCCAGCTGTAATGAAAACTATCAATTCTCCCCATTCCAGAAAGTGAGCTGCTACAGAAACCGGGATAAACAGTAGTAAAGCGAAAAGAATAATGTTTTTGGTTGACATTTGTTGTCTTAAGTTGAGGGTATCATTCACAGCGAGCAATCCTAAGTTTCAAATTTGGAGTGTTGAATTAACAATCACTTTCACTCAGCACTCCGATATGGTACTCTCAACCGCCTGTAGAACAATTCAGAGATTGTACTGTTTTCCGTTCACTGCTGCCGATGTTGTGTAAAGCAAAATTGCGATATGATCAGTTCTTGTAATCTTTTGTTGCAAAAGTATGAATTTTAGCCAAAATATTACATCAAAAATGGGGTTTAATTATTAAAAGACAATTAAAATTTTGATTGACGCTAAAGAAGAGAAAACCCCTAACTGAGGCTTTGTTCAATGGCTAATTACTTTAAGCCTTCAGGGAAAGGGCTGTGCGATAACGCAGATTTCCCACTACAATAAAACAGCTTTGTCAAAATTTAGTTGGATCTCATAGTTGTTGTTTATACCGGATTTTGTGTTCAAACTATTGTAGTAAGGTTTACGCACAATCTTTTCGGTGCAACTGCAAGTTTTTTGTTTTGGATTAAATATACATGACTTCTGCTGCTGAAATGCCAGCTAGCTCTGGCTCAACGTTAACATTACATTCAGATCCCAATAACACCAAAGAAACCGATCCCCTGGGAAAGGCTAATGGTGTTTATGTGACGGTGCATGGTCATTTTTACCAGCCACCAAGGGAAAACCCTTATCTGGACGCAATTGAACGCCAACCGAGCGCTGCACCTTTCCATGATTGGAATGAGCGGATTCATTGGGAATGCTATCGTCCAAACGCCTTTGCCAGAGTCTTAAATGACCAAGGTGAAGTGGTGGGGATCGTCAACAATTATGAGTATTTCAGTTTTAATATCGGGCCGACGCTGATGTCGTGGCTAGAACGCTACGATGTGGAAGTTTATCAGCGAATTTTAGAGGCGGATGCTAAGAGTAGCCAACGCTTGCATGGTCACGGTAATGCGATCGCGCAAGTATACAATCACATCATTATGCCTCTGGCGAATGAGCGCGACAAATATACCCAAATTCGCTGGGGTAAAGAAGACTTCCGCTCTCGCTTTGGGCGCGATCCCGAAGGGATGTGGTTAGCGGAAACTGCTGTAGACTATGCAACCCTAGAAGCTCTTGTTGCTGAGGGTATTCGCTTCATTGTCCTTGCACCATCTCAAGCCCTGCGTTGCCGTCCCCTCCCCACTCCAGATCATCCCCATTCTGAATGGATTGAAGTCGGCGGTAGTCAGATTGATTCTACCCGTCCCTATCGTTGTTATTTGAAGCCCACACTCGACACTTCATCTTCACCTCTGAGTGCGATTGCCACTAGCCCTAACGATAGTAGTAGAGAAGAATTACCCTACATTGATATCTTCTTCTACGATGGCCCGATATCGCGGGATATGGGTTTTAGTGATGTGGTTTATAACTCCAGTCACTTTGCTGGACGTATAGGTTCGGCAGTGCGTGGGGATCATCGTCCAGCACAGCTGATTTCGGTGGCGACAGATGGGGAAACCTTCGGACATCACAAGAAGGGAACAGAGAAAACTTTAGCTTATGCCTTTACTAAAGAGTTTCCTCAACAAGGTTGGACGGTAACGAACTTTGCCCATTACCTGAGCTTAAATTCTCCCAGTTGGGAAGTGGAATTGAAGTCAGTCACAGCCTGGAGTTGCGCCCACGGTGTTGGCAGATGGGAAGATGACTGTGGTTGTGGTGGTGAAGGTGGTGTTTGGCATCAGAAATGGCGTCGCCCCCTACGGGATGCCCTCAATTGGCTGCGGGATCAACTAACTGAGGTTTATGAGGAACATGGTAGGCAGTTATTTCGCGATCCTTGGCTAGCGCGAGATGAATATATCCAAGTAATGCGCGATCGCTCTGCTACCAATGTCAACCGTTTTCTCGCCCGTCATCAAACCCACAAACTAACCGCAGCCGAACAAGTAGACGCTTTGCGCCTGTTAGAAATGCAGCGTCACGCTTTGTTGATGTTCACTAGTTGCGGTTGGTTTTTTGAAGAAATTTCCCGTCCAGAGGGGACGCAAATTCTGCGCTACGCTGCCCGTGCTTTGGAATTGGCCGGGGATGTGGCTGGTGTGCAGTTGGAAAAAGGCTTCGTCAAGCGTCTTGGTTTAGCCCCCAGTAATGTGGATCAGTTCAAACACGGTGCAGAAATTTATCGACAACTCGTGTTAACTGCCCAGCTTGGCTTTAAGCAAGTAGCAGCCCATTACGCCATTACTTCCCTATTTAGCAATCAGAAACCAGCAGAGGCACACAATTCCCTACCCAGAAAAGATGCTGCTGACAAACAGTCTCAGCGTTACCATAAGCGGGTTTACTGCTACGCAGCCAATGAGTTAGATTACCAAATGCAACGGATGGGATCGCTAACTCTGGCTGTGGGAAATTTAAAGCTGGTATCAGAGATTACTTGGGAAAGTGAGCATTTGGTCTTTGCAGTTCTGCATTTGGGAGGCTGGGATTTCCACTGTGGCATTCAACAATTTACTGGGAGACGTAACTACAGCCAATTAAAAGAAAAGCTTTTTGGGGCACTAAAACAAGCTAGTGCGGCTCATACTATCTTGGCGATGACACAGCTATTTGGCGAAGAAGCTTTCAGCTTGCAAAATCTATTTGCTGAAGAACGCCACCGGATTATGCGGCTGCTTAGTGAGGAAACACTGACACGCTTAGGACAGTTGTATACCCAAGCGTACCGTGATAATTATGGGGTGCTGATGGCGTTTCATCGAGATGAAATCGCAGTACCGCAAGAATTGCAGGTGGCAGCAGATATTGCTTTGGGGCATCGCTGTTTGATGACATTGCGATCGCTTGAGCAAGATATTGCCGATCCCCAAAAGAGTTGGAATCACATCTTAGAATTGGAGGCGATCGCAACTGAAGCAAAACATCTGCGTTGTCGGCTGAATATTCCTGACGGTAAGCAGATGTTAGAACAGTTAATTGCGCGATCGCTCTGGCAATTGTTGCACGATGCCAATGGTAGTTTTAATGCAGATATCCAACTATTGGAGCGATTGATTGATGTCGGGGATCAACTAAATATTGATATTTCCCTACAGCGATCGCAAGAATTATATTTTAGTTGTCTGCACAGTCAGATAGCGCCAGTGTGTATTACTAGCGTTGGCAATGAAGGAGATAATCAGTGTCTTCAGTTGCTCAAGTTGGGCAAAAAATTAGCCGTTGATGTCAGTTCTATCTCAAATCAGTTGGGATAGATTTAGGAACTCACAGCGCAACATTAGTATCAACTTAAGTCAAAACCTTGTTCCCAGCTAAATACCGGGAACGAGGTCAATTTTTGGATAAAAACTTCACATAAAGAAAAGGGGATAATTACCCCCTTTCTTTTTGGCAGTGAATTTCAAGGAAAGTGTTGTACACAACGATTCATCTCAAATCCAGGTAATGCACCCTGTTTTACTACTGTTAGCGCCGCGGGGCGTAGCCCATTCTGACTTCTGAATTTTGAATTATGCTGTAATTTTCTTTACTTCACGTGAGAGCGATCGCAATGGTAGGGATAAAGCCACTCACACCTAAAGAGTCCAAATGTATGTTTCTCAAAAAAGGTTCCTGCATGGCGGCTACGTGATATATTGATCCCAGCTTTAGTTTTAACCTCATATAGCCAGGGAAAGGCTATTACTAAAACAGTCATGAACGTGAAGAGGTAAAGAATTGTAGTTTTAATATTGGGGAATTTTCGGGAATTGCTATTGTGATTTTGAGGCATAGAAATTAGAAACGAATAGCCCACATGATTGTAGCCTAAAGCTGAAAATATCGCCGGAAACGGGGGTCAATATTATCTGTTTTTTGTTGATTGCAGGTAAGACAGAGAGTTTGGAGATTACTGATATCATTTTGACCACCACGGGCAAGGGGAATGATATGGTCAATGCTGAGGTGAGTTTCTGTAGTAGTTTTACCGCAGCTTTGGCATTGATATTTGTCACGTTCAAAAACATATTTCTTGACTTCCGGGGGGATACGAATACGGGGAGTTTTGCTCATTTTCTCTCTAGTTGCTAAGAAATTCTTCCAAACTGGGTACGTCTAACCAACTTGCTTTTGTATGAGATTCATGAGATAAATCCATCAACAACTGAGAATAAATTCCTTCGCGTAGTGATGGGGTAATTTCCTGATTGCGTTCAATTCCCTGTACCCATTGGTCTACTACGCGGATAAATGCCGAAATGCGGCCATCAGCATAATTTTTGGGAAAAATTAACCGATTCGGTATTTCTATTTCTGTTAGAGGTTTACCTGGCTGGGAACCCCAAACACGAAAGCCGTGTATATAATCTTTTTGATTTTCACTGCCCACAATTAATGTACCGCGATCGCCATATACTTCTACCCAATGGGTTCTTGCTGCATGAACAACCGCACTGATAGAAAGTTGGCAAGGTGTACCATTCGCTAATTCCAAGGTTAATATACAGTTATCATCTGTATTCACTGCCTTAGATTCTCCACTAATCGGGTCAACTCGTGTAGGAATAGCAGTACTCAAATAGGCGTTTAATCTACGCACTGGCCCAAATAACCAGTGAATATAATCGAAGGCGTGAGAACCCAAAGATCCCAATGCACCGCCTCCTTTATCTTTATCAGAATACCAATTCCAAGGACGTGAGGTATCAGCACGAGAAGAACCTAACCAATCAATTTTAATTAGGCGTAACTCACCTACATAGTTTTCTGACAATAATTTTGCAAACAACTGCCATGCTGGTACAAAGCGAAATTCAAAATCTACAGTCGCAATGACGCTTTTTGCTTTAGCTAACTGATAAAGTTCTTTCGCCTCAACTGCATTTAAAGTTGTCGGCTTTTCTAGTAATAAATGTTTGCCAGCTTGTAATACGGTTTTTGCCATTTCATAGTGCAAAAAGGGCGGTGTAGAGATGCTGACTGCTTGCACTTCTGGTAAGGCCACAATATCTGTAAGTGAGTCGCAAGCGTGGCGGATATTATGGGATTTTGCTATGGCTTTGGCTTTATTGATATCTCGGTGATAAACAGCAACTACCTCAGTGCGAGGATGTGCTTGGAATCCAGGGATGTGGACTTTTTGACCAAATCCAGTGCCTGCGATCGCAATTCCAATCATATCATTTTTGCTCCCATTAATTACTTAGTTAAACCCTAATAATTCCACCTCAAAAAAGCATGGCTTTTTATGTGCAAGTGGATTTACCAGATAATTCTCTATTGTAATCATCTTAAGACTTACGCAAACAATAGCGGAAAAGAATGATTTTATGGTAAGAGCAATTTTGGTAAATTTGGAAAAAAAAATCTCAATGACATCGATAACGGAAATCCGATGTTTGAGAGCATAATTTTTTAGTTGTATGATTTATTCTTCTAATACTTTTTGATCTAATTCAAATTTATTTGCTTGGGCTAATCCGTTAGATACTTCTTCGATTACTAGCTGAATGTCAGCCAAAACTAGATTATTACTTGTCGAGTAATATCTTGATTTGACCAATCTTTTTAATTCCGGTGAATCTTGTACAGAGTCCAGAATATTAGAAACACCGTTCAAAAATGTCACAAGTTCTGAAATATTCATAATCAACCACTCTCCAGTAGTGTATATTTATGATTCAAAATCTCAGTTACTCGCAAAGGCAAATAATGTAACTTTAGATATTGAATTTCTTCTAAATATTTGATATTAGACTCCAAAATTTGTTTACCGTTCAAAGGGTCGTCATCCGATACATAAGCTTTCAAGGCAGGAATATAGTCAGTACCTAATGTTAAATAACGAACAATAGTTATTGCTGGTATCTTTAATTTCCCAGCAACAATCGTTCGGGTATATTCAAGCTCATCAAGTGAATCGTTAGCGGTCGTGCCTTGGTCAGTAGCTAATATTGTCTCTATTAGTAGTAAGTCAAACTGTGGACAAGACAAGGAACGGACAAGAAACCGACAGTCTTAGACATGTATAAGACGTGTCTAAGTAGCTACAAGAAAAGTTACTATCCTCTGTCTAATCTTGTAGCGTATACCTGTCTGGTCAGATGTTCTATATTTGTCCACCTCTTTAATATACCAATGTTATATAGGTTTAACATTGGTATATCAAAAAGTTAGTATACGTAATTTATATCACCAGTATCAAACAAGCATACCAGTATCAAACAAGTGTAATATAGAAAAAATAAAAAAGTAAAAAATGGCTAAATTAAATGTCGGATCAATAAATTTATCAGATTTTGATAAAGATTGGTTTTTGGTAGCCTCAAAGCTAATGGAGCGATCTGTAAGGGCTAATTTAGCCTCAATAACTTCATTCTACATAAGAAGAAATATCGGAGCGTTTAAAGAGCTACTAGCCTACAAAGCTAAAAAACACGGAATTTCAGAAGATGAATGCTTTGAAATACTACTCAATAACGGTGAATTCCCTCTCCCAATTACTGGCTTTTTAGAAGCACCTCCAGAAATAAATGAAGAGTAAGTGGGGATAAATATGGGGATGATTGGGGACAACTCACACTAATTGGGGATGTTTTGGAGGGGAAGTATTTATACTTAGCTAAGAGTTACCCAACTGGCACACTAAGATCGCCCTATGATAGTACTAAATATTACTTTGTCTTCGTTCTGAAAGCTTTGTATTGGGAATATAAATGGCATGAGTGAAGCAGTAAGTAGTCAGACAGAATTAATTACACAATGTCATTGCGAATGGAGCGTACTCCTACGGGGAAGCAAGCTACGCGGTAGCGTCTCCAAGAGTTGCAAAATAAAGCAATCGCAATGACTGTAAATATTTTTGTCTGACCACTTATTGAAATATTTATGAGAAAATAAGTATCTTATAAATATCTGGCTGTATTAAATAAAACTTATCCACGGTAATGAGATTTACTATACTTAATTACTGCCAATACTTGCTAAGTAGCCAAATCAATATTTGATTTACGAAAAAATTCAGTACAACTCAAAGAGGCTTCTTGACTGTCGCTTATTGCCTATAGCCTCTTGCTCTTGCCTCCTACGGATTGCTATATTTCCCAGACTATGACTTTTCCTGGCAGTATCAACAAAATAACTGCCTTTGTCTCCTCCTGCTGTTTCATACCCCACTCCTCACTCCCGTTCGACTACGCTCACGGCAAGCCTACTCCACATTCTCCATCTAATTCGTGGTTTAAACACCTGAAAACTGCTGTAACATTGCAAGATTACTCATCAACATTGTAATCTTCCTCATCAACATTGTAATATTCTTCATCAAGATTGCAATGTTCTTCATAAACATTGAAATGTTTCTCATCAACATTGTAATCTTCCTCATCAACATTGCAATGTTTCTCATCAAGATTGTAATGTTCCTCATCAACATTGCAATGTTTCTCATCAAGATTAAAGCAATTGCAAAGAAAAATAGGTAAAAACTGAAAACCAGGAAAAATTACTCAGATTGGTTGAGATTTTTTTAACAAATATAATTATCACTAATTTTACTGAACCAAAAAACAGCTTTAGTAAGGCAAAGTAGCTTTATAAACCTCACTAAGGAATATATTGATGTCTCGTAAAAAACGTACATCCCGTGTTCTCGAAAAAGCTGAGTTGAGATCCGCTGGACTCAAAGCAATTGATTCAAATATGAGTTTTGGTGATAATTGCGATTTGCAAAATTTAAGTCAAGCAATTGAGCAGCTAAGAACTATGCTTGATGCTTATAACACTGCTTTAACTGTAATTGATTCTTCTAAAACTAAAATTGATGCAATGGAAAAGGCCCTAAGTAATCTTACAGACAAGATGGTGAGAGGGGTTGCTTTTAAATATGGCAAAGATAGCAGCGAATATGAAATGGCAGGTGGGATTCGCGATAGTGAACGGGTTCGCAAAAGCAGATTGAGCCGCCTGAAAGCTGCTGCTGGAGAAGCATCAGTTGAAAATCCTAAAACTACCTAACACAGCCCGGATAAAAGCATAAGACAGAGAGCAATAAATCTTCTTGCAAGGGCTGTAGGGAACGAACACAGGCGACTTTACTGATTAAAATTATTTTCTAAAATACTGCAATTGTTTATGACATATCATAACCTATTGCATTTTTTTATATTTACTAATGCTCTCTGATAAACAACAATTATATACAGCTATTATCATGCATCATCATGCATATTAGATCGGGGATTTTGTAGCTCTGCTTAACTTTTTGGAGCGCTGAGAGTCTTGCTATATAGTATTTTCAAGCTTTTTGCTTGTATAAATACTGATTAGAGTTTATAGTGATACGGTGTTTTCCGTTCCTTGTCTCGGCAGATTCATAACATGATTTATTCTGGCAAATTACACAAGTATTTTGCGGGCATTTCTTTGTCTGTAATTTTAGTAAGTGACTTAGTTCTCACACAAAAAACTGCTCCAGTTTTAGCCGAAACCATAAATACATCGATCGGCGATTCTGTGACATTCAGTTGCAATGATAGTGAAGCGACAATCGCAGCTAAAAATGGCCCCAAAGTAGTTAATGGAACAGCAAGAATTTACATTGGTTATCAGCAACTCTCAAATAACAAAAACCCTGTAACTATCCGCTTTAATAATGGCATAAAAGCATGGTGTCGTAATGATTACGAGACAACAAATGACGATGGTACAGGTTACGGATTGTATTGGAATGGAAGTGATGTTTTATATGGCATTTACTCTTCCACAGGCAGTCAGACAGGTAATGATTTTCGCCGTTTTGCTAGTGGTAGATGGTTGCCTAGCTATGGCAATGGAGGCGGGCCAAAAGCCGCAGTTATAGCCCGGATTAATCCAGATAATGGCCAGGTTGATTATGCGACATTTTTCTCTTCTAAAAAGTCAGATAATGGACAAACTAACTCTTTACTTGTCAATTATCTATCATGGAATGGTACAAATTTGACTGTGAAAGCAACGTCATGGTGGACTCCCCGTAACACCTATACAAATTCCATGTATTGCTCTGGTTCATCACCTTATCAATATACAGCTGCATTTACAGGCGATTTAAGAACGATGACCTCAGCTTCAGCCAGTACTTGTAGGTAAAAGGGAAAAATTCAGCTATCAAATTGAGGAAACATATTGTTTCCTGTTGTTTAAGAATTGACAAAAAATCTGGCGAATCTAATTCGTAGCCTTAGAACCCCGACTTTTCTAAGAAGTTGGGGTTTTTGTTGTTCACAAATAATTTAGGATTGACTTTGTAGAGACGGCGATTCATCGCGTCTCTTGCCTTAACCGAACAGCATTGGCATTGCTATAGCTAAAACACCATCTCTTTAGCAGCTAATACCAATTTAATTAATGATTGCAACAACATATCCTTGGGTAAAGACGCGATGAATCGCGTCTCTACAAATGGTCTATTTGTTGCATTCTTTTTTCAAATTGGTATAATTAGCCAGAAATGATATGAGCTAATAGAAAATAAAGCTTTTTAAACCCGCGTGGGCGGGTTTAGTCTGTTTAGATGCAGTTTCTAAGCGTCGATTTAACTTCCGATTTTTAACTCCCGGATTCTGCTGCATCTGCCCCTAATTGTTTCCATTTGGACGCTGAATAATTGTCTCCACCACCCGCCGCTTGGCTTGAGGATCGATACCTACTAAGCGCACATATTCACCGCTATATTCTGACAAAGTTGCCTCTAAATTTGAGATGGCATCAGACTCGGCATCAATGTGGCTATGAACACAACTTTGCCAAGAACCTGTGCGAAAACGGCGCTCATCTACGTGTTCAATACTAATTTTGTAACCTTGAGACAATAATTGCCGAATCTGTTCTTGTGTCTCTAAAGTTAAATGGGCACTTGATGCTTGCTGTTTCTGGAATTGATTAGTTTTTACTTCTTTGGTTGCGCCATTTGATGGCTGACTAATTGGTGTTACAACAGCAGGTGGTGTGGATTGAGAATTTCTACCTCGATTTAGTCGATTGTAATCATCAACCAAATGGGAACTTTCCACCCGTTTTTGTTCGCCAACCAGGAAGTTACCAGACTCGATTAAGTGAGACAGTCTGAAATCTGGTTTTTTAAATTCTGGTGGCCCTTGAGTGCTGTTAACCACATTCAAGGATATCTGCTCAAAACCTACTTTATGGATGTAGTTGCGGATTTGTTCGTCATAAATACGCGATCGCAAAGCGCTAAAAAAGTCGATAGACTGATTGACAAAAGTATCAACTAGCTGTTCAACTTCTTTCTGTGACAATCCATCTGGTTCAAAAATCCCCTTAACAATTCCTACCTTGTCATCTCTATCTGGTTCCCAGTAGAATTTCTCCATCCGCCCATCCCGAATTAACGGTGCATAAAGGGTGGAAAAATCATTACCTGTGACAATAATCGGTACACGATGTAAAGGTGTGGAATCATAGCTTCCCGGTAACTGCACATCTGTGGGATTATCAGCAATATTCATTAGTGTGGCATTCACTAACTGCGTGTTTACAGTATATTGAGTGCCTTCATCAAAGCGTCCAGCACCAGCATCTAAATCGTTAATCATTAGTACACACATTTTGCCGCGTACTTTGATCAGTTCTGCTGTTTCCCGATAGCGCAACCGAATCAACCGCGCTGGATCTCCCGCATCTGGACTTTCTAATTCGCCGCCAGATACGTGAGTTACTTCGATACCCATTTTCTCGAAGACTAATTGACATTGAAATGTTTTACCTTCTCCTTTGCGTCCATGAATACCCAGTATCACGGGAACTCGCACGCCAGGAAGCTTCAGGAAATTTTTGGTAATGTGGACAGCAAGTTTGTCCAAAAAGCGGGGAGCGATGTAGTAACCCATGAGTTTATGTGATGAAAAATTAACACTTCTAAGATTAATGTTAAGTTTTTTTTGGGGATAGCGATCGCTTTTCTTTCAGACAAGCTTGTGCTTGTTAATTTATTGGGTTGATTAAACATCTTGCAAAAGTAACTTTTGTAAGATGTTGGGGAAAGGTTAAAGGTAAAGGGTAAGGGAAAATTCCATACCTTTACCCCTTCCCCTTATCCCCAGAGGGGACCCCACCTTCCCTTTTTCCCCACAATGTTAAGAAGTCTATTATCTGTTGCCAAAGTTGAACACGCTCCCAAGCATGGACTCGTGAAAACTGCTGTTATTTAGTAGTGCCAAAGATTTCATTACAATATCAAATGACTTTGATGAGCCATTTGTATAATTCCAGGATTACTTAGATTAGCCTATTTTTGAGAATAGAGCGTGTTTGAAAACACGTCCTAGTATTGCATATTGCTATAGTTAATGGAAATCGTTTGTATCTACTACGTCTCATTAACCGCAATTCCTTTGAAAGCAGACACCGCCTCTTCTGTTAATGTATATGGGTTATTAGGATCTTCAGAAGATGGAATACCGTAATTTACAAGAGCAGAATTAATCTTACTGTTTAATACTGAATCAGGAGGCGTTTCACCACCGTATACACTTTTTAATTCCTCATCATCTGTTACTTCCTCAATAAACATAACTGGAGCTAGATTTAAAACGACCTTATTTTTGATTTTGTTTTTAGTCATAAATCACGTCCGAATTACGCATTGTTAACTAATTATTGAATGCATACTGAATGTATCATCTGGAAAAAGGAAAAATCAAGGGTTTATACAAAACATCCTACTTTTTTGATTCATGCAATTAGGTAAGGGCTGAGGACGCGATACCTACGGTAAGCTACGCTAACGCACTTCCTGACAG
Source organism: Nostoc sp. JL23 (assembly GCF_017115065.1). NCBI lineage: Bacteria > Bacillati > Cyanobacteriota > Cyanophyceae > Nostocales > Nostocaceae > Nostoc > Nostoc sp. JL23. The sequence continues at coordinate 146,698 of NZ_JABXKN010000072.1, read as the reverse complement.
TGTACCAGTTGGAAAATGTTCAGCCCAGTGCTGACGATGGCTTTTCATGTGACAGCAAAATCGATTGTAAAAAATCTTGAGAGTGCAGTCTCAACGTTACAATCGACCCAATACTTTATTTGCACTTGTTGTGGTTTAACATGGCTTTTGATTTAATTTTACTTTTGTAATGCTGATGGATACTTATAATATGGAAATTAAAAATTTAACTATGGAAACACAACCGATACAAGTAATTGGAGGTGGACTAGCTGGGACAGAAGCAGCTTGGCAAATAGCGCAAGCTGGAGTGCCACTAATTCTGCATGAAATGCGTCCAAAGCGATTTAGTCCGGCTCATCATACAGAACATTTAGCAGAATTAGTGTGTAGTAATTCCTTTGGGGCAATGGCAAGCGATCGCGCGGCGGGATTATTGCACGAAGAGTTACGCCAACTCGGTTCGATTGTCATCTCAAAAGCTGATGAACACGCCGTTCCGGCTGGTGGGGCGCTAGCTGTAGACAGGGGACAATTTGGCCAAGATTTAACTGAAACTTTAGCGAGTCATCCTTTAGTTGAGTTTCGGCGGGGTGAAGTGTCTGCGATTCCTGAAGGGATTGTGGTTTTAGCAACGGGGCCTTTAACTAGTCCCGATCTAGCAGAAGATTTGCAACGCTTTACGGGGATGGAATACCTCAGCTTTTTTGATGCAGCTAGTCCGATTATCGTGGGAGAATCGATTAATCGTGACATTGCTTTTATGGCATCACGTTATGACAAAGGTGAAGCCGCTTATCTCAACTGCCCAATGAATAAAGAGCAGTACTTGCACTTTCGAGAAGAACTCTGTAAAGCTGAACAAACAGAACTCAAGGGTTTTGAACGGGAAACGGCGAAATTTTTTGAAGCTTGCTTACCCATAGAAGAACTAGCACAGCGCGGGGAAGATACCATGCGCTACGGTCCCCTAAAGCCAGTGGGATTGTCAGATACTCGTACAGGGGAACGTCCTTATGCTGTGGTGCAGTTACGACAAGAAGACAAAGCTGGTCAGCTGTGGAACATGGTAGGATTTCAAACTAATCTGCGTTGGGGTGAGCAAAAGCGAATCTTTCAGTTAATTCCAAGTTTGGAAAAAGCAGAGTTTGTCAGGCTGGGAGTAATGCACCGCAACACTTTTATTAATGCTCCTCAGTTAATGCATCCTACCTTGCAATTTAAAGAGCGTCCGACATTATTAGCCGCTGGACAATTGATTGGTACTGAAGGTTATACTGCGGCGGCTGCTGGTGGTTGCTTGGCGGGAATTAATGCCGCACGGTTAGCCTTAGGTAAAGAAGCTTTGGTTTTACCACCAACAACAATGATGGGTGCGTTATTAGAATTTATTAGTTCCGCATCGCCGAAGCATTTCCAACCAATGCCGCCGAACTTTGGGATTTTTCCCGATTTAGGAATGAAAATCAAAAGTAAACCAGAGCGTTATGGACGTTATCGCGATCGCTCTTTAGCTGATTTGGCAAACTGGAAAGCTAATCGTAATTAATGGGCATTGGGCATTGGGCATTGGGCATGGGGCATGGGGCATTGGTCATTGGGCATGGGGCATTGGTCATTGGTCATTGGTCATTGTTATTAATTCTTCTCCCTCATCTCCCTCATCTTCCTCTGCCTCCCCTGCTCCCCTGCTCCCCTGCTCACATACCTGCTCAAAGCTGACATAGCTGGAATCCTTGTGTTACAACTTGGCATACCAATTTAATAATGTGTTGGCGTGGGTGAATTAGATTTTGGGAATAATCCTCATAGTGTTTGAAAGTATCGTATTGATTAGGTTCGCACTATGAGAGGGCGATTTCTAGAAAAAAAGCAGATTTATTGCTGTTTATCTATTGCATTTTGCTGTATTTTGTGGATTTGTTTGGCATTAATTCCAGCCCACGCAACGTCTACAGGGTCTATTGATACTCTGCGACAACAGCAGCAACAAATGAACCAGCAGCGTCAGGGTGTAGTTGGAGAGCGCGATCGCTTAACTAATCTTCAACAAGAGGCGCAAAAACACCTCACTGGTTTAAAGCAAAATCTGCAAACTACAGATAGCTATCTTCAAGAGAGTGAATCACGATTACAACTCGCTACCCAACGCCTCCAGCAGTTAGAAACTGATTTAGATGTGGCAGAACGTTCATATCAGGAGCGGCAAATTGCAACAGTAGCACGATTGCGTTATCTTCAGCGATCGCCTGCTTTTGTTGGATGGGCAGTTTTACTTGAAAGTGAAAATATCAGCGATTTTTTCAGCCGTCGTCATCAGTTGAAGTTAGTGTTTCAGGCAGACCAGAAAATTTTGCTAAAGCTCAACACCCAAGCAAACTCAATCGATAAACAAAAAACGGAAGTAGAACAGCAAAAAAATGAAATTGGCTTAATTCGTGAGCAACTATTAGCACAAAAAGCCGATTATCAAACCCAGGCGCAATCACAATCAGAATTGATTCAACGCCTGAATAGCGATCGCCTCGCCTTGGAAGCCGCGCAAAATCAGCTAGAAAGAGAATCCAAAAATCTGGAAGTCTTGATTCAACAAAAGGTAGCAGAAGCTGAAGAGGCGCAAGGAAAAACCAACAGCCGGAAAAATATCATTATTCGCGGAACTGGTGTAATGGCATATCCTAGCGATGCTTCTACTAGCAGTCCCTTCGGCTGGCGGGTACACCCTATTCTTGGCTATCGTCGCTTTCATGCCGGGTTAGATTTTGCCGCTAGCTATGGCAGTAAAATTCGGGCAGCCGATTCGGGAAGAGTAATTTTTGCTGGGTGGTATGGTGGCTATGGTAGAGCGGTAATTATCGATCACGGTAATGGCATAACTACACTCTATGGGCATACCAGCGAGTTATATGTTTCTGAGGGACAAGCAGTTGAACGCGGACAAGCGATCGCTGCTGTTGGTTCTACAGGTTTCTCAACTGGCCCTCATCTTCACTTTGAAGTCCGTCGGAATGGTACACCTGTAGACCCAGCTAATTATCTTTAAAGCTGCGAATTTTATCACAGACGTGCTATAATATGGAAGATTAAGGGCGCGTAGCTCAGTGGATAGAGCAACAGATTCCGGTTCTGTGGGTCGGGGGTTCAAATCCCTCCGCGCTCGTTAGCTATTACAAGACAAACGAAAAAATCGAGAGGTCATTTTCTCTCATGGGATAAACCTAATTTACCCTATGAGAAAGAATGGCAACGGATAGTCTGGAATACAAAAATTAGTCTACGTATGTGGTGATTGATATAACACTATACTAGAGATTTTGTTTTCTCATTCAGTCTCTCACCTTTATTACCTACCCCAAAATTGTTTTAAAAAATCAAACAATGGGGCATTTGTTGGAGGGGATTCCTAAAGTAGAGGTAGAGGCTAAATCTTCCCTATTAGCAGCAGATGGGTTTGATGCAACTAGGATTTTTGTGGAGCGCAATTAATTATGACTGCTTTAACCTTACAATTACCTTCTAATCTGCAATTTACTGATGAGGAATTTGCACAGATTGTCGCTGTGAATAAAGAATTACGACTAGAGTTAACTGCTGAAGGGGAATTAATTATCATGTCACCTACTGGGGGAGAAACAGGAAACCGTAATTTTGAACTGTATCTTGATTTAGGAGTTTGGAACAGACAGAATAAACTCGGAAAAGCTTTTGATTCTTCTACTGGGTTTAAATTACTAAATGGGGCAACTCGTTCACCTGATGCTTCTTGGATAAGAATAGAAAGATGGGATGCTCTTACCCCAGAACAAAGAAAGAAATTTCTCCCTTTGTGTCCTGATTTTGCAGTGGAATTAGTTTCTGAAACTGATGATGTGGAAGATACTAAAGCCAAAATGGAGGAATACTTAGCAAATGGTTTACAACTGGGTTGGTTAATTAATCCTAAAGATAAACACGTAATAATTTATCGCCCAAATCTTGCACCGGAAGTTTTACAATTTCCCACAAGTTTATCGGGTGAAGATGTTCTCCCTGGTTTTGTTTTAAATTTGCAGCAGATTTTTGTATAGATGACTGATTATCTTAATTTTATTTCTACAATCACTGAACGTTTTTAAATTCGCTTAAACCATCCACACTCTCTTTAAAGACCAAACCAGATTCGACACCGCCGCAAATGCTGAGTGTAAGAACTTTAGAAAAGTGAGAATCTTTTTTGATTGGCGATCGCACTTCTTTAGCAAAAAAATCAACTAACTTAAAACCAATATGGTTTTTCAGTACACTAACGCATTTGTCACCATAGCATCGGTTAATTTTGAGAAGTTAGTTAATTTCTATACCAAATTGCTGGAGCAAAAGCCAGTTATTTTGATTCCAAATGTCTATGCTGAGTTTAATTTAGTTAGTATGCGATTAGGTATTTTTAAACCAAAGAAGACAAACGAATCGGAATTTGAATCGAACGCCAAAAGTAAGATAAGTTTGTGTTTAGAGGTGAGTAACTTAGAAGATGCGATCGCTCACCTAACTGCTTTGGGCTATCCTCCACCAGAAGACATTTCCATTGCTTCCCACGGTAGAGAAATATATGCTTATGACCCTGATGGCAATCGTCTGATTTTACATCAAGCCATAGTGAATGATAATTGATAAGTGATAATAATTTATTTGGTAATTAATTATGGCTATAACTCAAAACTATAGATTAAACCTGATTCAATGGTATCCAGGTCACATTGCGAAAGCTGAAAGGAAGCTCAAAGAACAGCTGAAGCGCGTAGATGTGGTGTTTGAGGTACGAGATGCTCGGATTCCCTTAGCGACTCACCATCCCCAAATAGGTGAGTGGGTAGAAGGTAAGGCACGGGTGTTGATACTTAACCGAGTAGATATGATTACACCACAAATGCGATCGCTGTGGATCGATTGGTTTAAACGTCAAGGAGAAGTCCCGTATTTTACCAATGCTCAACATGGTAAAGGTATAGCAGAAGTAGCGCGGGCAGCGCAAGCCGCTGGGATAGAACTCAATCAAAGAAGAAGCGATCGCGGGATGTTACCCCGTCCAGTGCGGGCTGTGGTGATTGGTTTTCCCAATGTCGGTAAATCAGCTTTAATTAACCGCCTGTTGGGAAAGCGAGTCGTGGAAAGTGCAGCTCGTCCTGGGGTAACTCGCCAACTACGCTGGGTGCGAATTTCCGAACATTTAGAATTGCTAGATGCTCCTGGTGTCATCCCTCTAAGATTAGAAGACCAAGACGCAGCCTTAAAATTAGCTATTTGTGATGATATCGGTGAAGCATCTTACGATAACCAACTAGTAGCAGCAGCCTTAGTGGATTTACTCAACTATTTAGAAGCTGTAGCCGGAGATTTATTACCAAAAAAACCGTTACAGTCCCGCTACCAACTAGATTCAACATCAGACACCGGAGATACCTATTTGCACGCTTTAGCAGAGCATCGTTACAAAGGTGATGTAGAGCGAGCAGCAAGGCAACTTTTAACAGATTTTCGCAAGGGATTGTTGGGTGAAATGAGTTTGGAATTACCGCCCAATTAAATCTAAATTCAAAGAGTAAAAATTCTGCAAATTGTCTACATATATAGGAAACCTATTTGATGTTTGACAGGACTTACGCAACTGTCACAAGCAATGGCGCGGCTATACCGCAATACGCTTGGCTTTGTGAAAAATTGTAGGTTGGGTGAAGCAAAGCGCAACCCAACAAAGCGATGAAAATGTTGGGTTTCGTTCCTCAAACACCACTTGCTTCTCCCAAGGGGAGACGCTGCGCGTAGCTTGCTTCCCCGAAGGGGTACAAATCGGGAAACCCGCCTAACACAGTGGCTCCTCAACCTACACAACTTAAGGTTTTTGGTGCTAACCCAAGCGTATTGGGTTATACCGCGCTACGCGCCAAACAACTAGGCAATAAACATGGTAACGTCTTGACGTTTTAATTGCCGAGCTAAAGAATTTGACAACAAACTATCCTTGATTGGATAAATTTTTTGACCAGTTTTATCAGCTAAATCTTTGAGCTTAAATCAGACTAAAATAGCGCAGCCAATATGATTTCTTGGAGTAGCACATAGTTACTGAAAAAATGCGATAGCGCTAGATTCCAGAGACACTTGTAACGACCTAGTACTACAAAAAAATACTAACTGTACGAAATGATAGTTTACTTCCAACACCGACTAACAGTTTATGAAAAATGGGTATTCGCCAATAAAAGTACTTGCGGTTTTAGCATTACGACATGATTTTTTGGGATGAATCGGTACTGGTAAAACTATGTCCGCAAACGTTTGTTAACTAAGAGATGGTAATGGGAATTATAACACTAATATAAAGTAAATTTTCGTGAAAATTTATGAGCGCAAAAGTTGATGGAACTTTAAAGATTGCTGGCTACCAAATCATCGAGAAACTTTATTCAGGTTCTCGTACTCAAGTGTATCGGGCAATTCGAGAATGCGATCCTCTACCAGTTGTCATCAAGCTCTTAAAACGAGAATTCCCAACTTTTACTGAATTAGTACAGTTTCGCAACCAATATGCGATCGCTAAAAACCTAAATATTCACGGCATTATCAAACCCTACAGCCTGGAAGCCCATCATAATGGCTATGCCCTAGTCATGGAAGACTTTGGTGGTGTTTCCCTGCGGCAATTTACTCAAGGAAAAACACTGACATTAGAGCAATTTCTACCCATTGCTCTGCAACTGCTTGACACTTTACACCAATTACATCAACAGCGCGTCATTCATAAAGACATCAAGCCAGCCAACATCTTGATTCATCCTGACACGAAACAAATCAAGCTGATTGACTTTAGTATTGCCTCCTTATTACCACGAGAAACCCAGGAAATCCAAAGCCTCAATGGATTGGAGGGAACGCTAGCCTATCTGTCGCCAGAGCAAACCGGACGGATGAATAGAGGCATTGATTACCGCAGTGACTTCTATTCTTTAGGCGTGACTTTCTTTGAACTACTGAGTGGAAAATTGCCCTTTGAGTCCCATGAACCAATGGAGTTGGTGCATTACCACATTGCGAAACTTCCACCCTGCCTTTGCGATTTCAACCCCAAATTGCCCTTGATGCTGGGCGAAATTGTCCGCAAACTGATGGCAAAGAACGCCGAAGACCGCTATCAAAGTGCGCTAGGACTTAAACATGACCTTGTTACCTGCTTAGAACAGTGGCAAGAAACAGGCAAACATACCTGGTTTGATTTAGGACAGCGCGATATCAGCGATCGCTTTCTCATACCCGAAAAGCTCTACGGGCGGGAATCGGAAGTTAAGACCTTACTAGAAGCATTTGGTCAAGTTGCCAATGGTAGCTCTCAATTGATGCTAGTGGCAGGTTTCTCTGGTATTGGTAAAACCGCAGTCGTCAATGAAGTGCATAAGCCGATTGTGCGGTGGAATGGCTACTTCATCAAGGGTAAATACGACCAGTTCAACCGTAACATTCCTCTGTCTGCTTTTGTACAAGCCCTTCGTGACCTAATCGGACAGTTGCTTAGTGAAAATGATCCTCGGCTAAAGCAATGGCAGAAAAAGATTTTAGCGGCAGTGGGAGAGAACGGACAACTCCTGATCGAGGTAATTCCGGAACTGGAGCAGATGATTGGCAAACAGCGTGCGCTCGCTGAACTATCGGGCGGTGCGGCACAAAACCGTTTTCATCTGCTGTTCCAAAAGTTCATTCAGGTGTTCGCTCAAAGAGAGCATCCGTTGGTGATGTTTCTCGATGACTTGCAGTGGGCAGATTTGGCATCGCTTAATTTGCTGAAGCTGTTGATGACTCAAAATGATTGCAGCCATCTATTCATTATTGGTGCATACCGCGATAACGAGGTGTTTGCGGCTCATCCACTCATGTTGACGCTAGATGAAATTGAAAAGGCATCTTCTGGCGTCAACACCTTGACCCTAGCTGCCTTGAGTCAAGCAGATGTGAACCATTTGATCGCCGACTCCCTCAGTTACACAACGGCACAGGCATTACTGTTAACAGAGTTAGTTTATCAAAAAGCTAAAGGCAATCCCTTTTTCACAACTCAGTTTTTGAAAGCGCTACATGAGGATGGGTTGATTACTTTTGATTGGGAGGTTGGTTTTTGGCAGTGTGATGTAGCGCAAGTGCGTAGACACGTAGCGGCTTGTCGTCAGACATCGCTTGCTCTGACTGATGATGTTGTGCAATTTATGGCACAACAAATTCAAAAATTGCCCGACATCACTCAAAATGTTCTAAAACTGGCAGCCTGTATCGGCAATCAATTCGATTTGGCGACGTTAGCGATCGTTTATGAAAAGTCGCAGGCAGAAACCGCTTCAGACTTGTGGAAAGCATTGCAAGAAGGATTTATCATTCCTACCAATGAAATTTACAAGTTTTATCAGGATGCCTCATTTGTCCTTTGTCATTTGCAAATGACAAATGACAAAGGACAAATGACAGTTTACAAATTCTTGCACGATCGCGTCCAGCAAGCTGCTTATTTCCTGATTCCAGAGGAACAAAAACAGATTGCTCACCTAAAAATTGGGCAACTATTAATGATTCATACGCCTGTTGCTAAACAAGACGAAAAATTATTTGAAATCGTTAACCAACTTAATATCGGTAAATCTCTAATTGTCGATCTATCTCAGCAAATAGAACTCGCCCAACTCAATCTGAAAGCTGGACAAAAAGCCAGAGCCGCAACTGCCTATACAGCCGCATTTGAGTATTGCACTACAGGCATCGCCTTGTTAGCTAAGGATATGTGGCAAACGCAGTATGAGTTAACCTTAGCCCTTTACGAAGCGGCCACTGAAGCCGCTTACCTGAGCGGCAACTTTGAACAGATGACACAATTGGCGGCAGTCATTACAGAACACTCTAGAAACTTGTTGGATACGGTCAAGGTCTATGAAGTTCAAATTCAAGCTGCTCAAGCCCAACATCAATTTATAGAGGCAGTGCAGATTGCCCTAAAGATTGTAGAGCATCTAGGAACGAGTTTTTCGGGGCAACCCAGTCAATTAGATATTGCACAGGCATTCAAGGCGACTAAATCGATCCTGGCTGGAAGGCAACCGTTAGACTTAATGACTCTGCCCCAGATGTCAGACCCTAATAAGTTAGCTGTTGTACGGATTCTTGCCGCTGTCTCTTCTGCTGCCTTTGTTGTAACTCCAGCACTGTTACCGTTTATTGTCCTCGAACAGGTTAATTTATCGGTTCAATATGGCAATAGCTCATTTTCGGCAATTGGCTATGCCTACTATGGACTAATACTTTGTGGAATGGTAGGAGAGATTGACTTTGGCTATGAGTGTGCAAAACTAGCACTTTTGTTGCTCGAACATTTCAATGCCAAAGAACTGAAATCTAGAGTTTATGTCGGAATTCATTGTAGTGTGTGGCATTGGAAAGAGCCGCTCAAGAACACCTTACCGTTTCTCCGGGAAGGCTACGAAGTTGGATTGGAAACGGGAGATTTAGAATCAGCTGCTATTTGCGGATTCATTTACATCTCATACTGTTGGTTTATGGGCAAAGAACTAAGCGATCTCAGCCGACAGAGCGCTGCCTTCCGAGATCAACTCGCGCACCTCAACCAAGAAGGTCTTACTAGTCATTTGACTGTTTTTCAGCAAGCAATTTTGAATATGATCGGCGATTCTGCTGAACCTTGGCAGCTGAGTGGAGATGCCTTTAATCGAGAGGAAATTGTGCCAGCCCTCCAGCGATCGGGCGATCAGACTGCGCTGTACTATTTCTATGCCAGCCAACTTGGTCTGTGTTACATGTTTGGCAAGTTGGAGTTGGCGGTAGAAGCTGCGATCGCCGCCGCAAACTATATCGGTGGTGCTACAGGCTTATTCATAGTTCCGCTTTGCTACACCTATGATTCTCTAGCCCATCTGGCAATCTATTCTCAGGTTTGTGAAGCACAACAGCAACACATTCTGCAACGGGTGGCTAAAAATCAGGAAAAAATGAAAAAGTGGGCTAACCATGCTCCAGAAAATCACCTGCACAAATTTTATTTAGTTGAAGCTGATCGATACCGAGTGTTAGGGCAGAAATCAGAGGCAATAGATTTGTACGATCGCGCCATAACTCTAGCGAAAGAACACGGTTACATCCAAGAAGAAGCCCTTGCCAATGAACTGGCAGCTAAATTCTACCTCAATTGGCGCAAAGAGCGGATTGCTCAGTCATATATGACCCAAGCCTACTATGGCTATACTCGTTGGGGGGCTAAAGCCAAAGTCGCCGACTTGGAACGACGCTATCCCCAACTCCTCGCCCCCATCTTAGAGCAAACCCGTTCTCCCCTCTCAACTAACGAAACTATCTTCACCTTGGGGAGTATCACCTCCACCAGTTCCGCCACTTCCAGTAGCAGCGTCTCTGTTGCTTTAGATTTAGCTACCATTCTCAAAGCTTCTCAAACCCTTTCTGGGGAAATCGAACTCGAAAAACTGCTTTCAGCTTTGCTGCATATCGTCATTGAAAATGCTGGAGCCGATAAGTGTGTATTCATGCTTTTGCAGTCAGATCGGTTGCTAGTTCAGGCGTTAGCACAGGTTTCCCTGAGCGGTGTACAGAACCAAGCTGCCAAGGTCGATTTTTACTCGATGTTGCTCAAACCAGAGCCTGTTGAAGACTCTGTTGATGTGCCAGTTGGCTTAATTAATAATGTTAAACGCAACTTAAAACCAGTAGTAATTACTGATGCCACAGTGCATCCAAAACTACTCAATGACCCGTATATTCAGCAACAGCAACCCAAGAGTATCTTGTGCAGCCCAGTTTTGCATCAGGGTAAATTGCTGGGCGTATTGTACCTGGAAAATAATTTGGCAACCGGAGCCTTTACAAGCGATCGCGTCGAACTGCTGAACTTACTTTGCGCCCAAGCCGCAATTTCTCTAGAAAATGCCCGAATTTACCAAAATTCTCAGAACTACGCTCAACAGCTAACACAATCTTTAGCCAAATTGCAGGCTAGTGAAATCCGCTTCCAAAATTTGGCAAATAATATTCCTGGGATGGTATACCAATTCCGTCTGGCGGCGGACGGTTCAACTTCGATACCCTACGTTAGCTCTGGCTGTTTTGATTTGTATGGGTTACAGCCAGAGCAGGTAATGAGAGGTACGCATAGCTTTTACGCTATGCATCATCCTGACGATCAAGCAGCTATTGCTGAAGCGATCGCCTATTCAGCCCAAAATCTCACACCCTTTGAGCAAGAATGGCGCATCATCCTGCCTTCAGGAACCATGAAATGGATTCAATCTGCGGCTCGACCAGAGCGACAAGCCGATGGCGCAACCCTATGGGATGGGGTGGTGATTGATATTACTAATGCCAAACAGGCCGAAGCATCTTTAGCCAAAGAACGAGAGTTCTTGAATGCCATTATTCACAATATTACAGATGGGATTGTTGTTTGCGACGCTAGTGGCAAATTGACTCTATTTAACAAAGCAACTCATGAATTTCATGGCTTACCAGTAGAATCATTAGCACCAGAACAATGGACAGAACACTTCGATCTCTATCAACCTGATGGTCAAACACCCCTATCAAAAACAGAAATTCCTCTGTTTCGCGCTCTACAAGGGGAAATCGTTGAAAATACCGAAATGGTAATTGCGCCAAAGCATGGTTCTAAAAGAATTTTATTAGCAAGTGGACAAGCGATCGCTGATTCTTCAGGTAACAAACTCGGTGCAGTAGTTGTGATGCGAGATATTAGCGATGTCTACAACGAGCTTCGCTTACGCAAACTTACTGAACTTGCCTTGCAGCAAAAATCACAAGATTTAGAACAAGCGTTAACCGATCTACAAAACGCCCAATTGCAAATGGTGCAAAGTGAAAAAATGTCAGCACTAGGCAACTTAGTTGCTGGTGTGGCTCATGAAATGAATAATCCCCTTGGTTTTATTGCTGCCAGTCTCAAACAAGCTAAACCTACTTTTGCTGATATTATCGAACACTTAAAACTCTATCAAGAAACCTTACCTAATGCGAGTGATAAAATTCTTAACCATGCCGAAGAAATTGACTTGGATTATAGCTTAGAAGACTTGCCTAAGATGATTGATGCCATGTCGATGGCGTGCGATCGCCTGAAAAATATCAGCACCAGTTTACGAACTTTCTCACGTGCTGATAAAGATTATAAAGTACCATTTAATATTCATCAAGGCATCGACAGCACGATTTTAATTTTGAAACATCGTCTCAAAGCGAACGAGCAACGTCCAGCAATTGAAGTAATAACTGAATATAATACTTTACCTCAAGTTGAGTGTTTCCCTGGACAATTAAATCAAGTATTTATGAATATCTTAGCAAATGCTATTGATGCCTTAGAGGAATCAAATATAGGTCACAGTTTTGACGAAATTAAAGCAAGTCCAAACTGTATTAAAATTACAACTACAGTCAAAAATAATCTAGTTAGAATTACAATCGCTGATAATGCAAAAGGTATAGATGAAGAGGTAAAACAAAAAATATTTGACCATTTATTTACGACAAAAGCTGTCGGTAAAGGCACAGGATTAGGATTGGCGATCGCTCGTCAAATTATTGTAGAAAAACATGGCGGAGCGATCGCGGTGAATTCCCAACTTGGCGAAGGAACTGAATTTGTGATTCAGCTACCATTATCGTCATAACTAAATCATCAGATGGAGTCTGAACCCCCACCTGATTTGTCTCCTTGTCCCGTTGTTCAAGCTTTCCCCGCCACCACAGAATTTTTCACCAAAAGTTCAACTGCTGCTTGATATTGCAGATCCGCTTCCGTGCCAATCTGTTCGCGGTTAATGGCTGGTTGGGAAATAACCTTATCTGGTTTAATACCTAGTTTGTTAATATCTCGGTGTTCAGGAGTTTCATACTTAGCAATTGTCACTGCCAAACCCGAACCATCTGATAATTCAAACAAGGATTGAATTAAACCCTTGCCAAAGGTGGTTTCGCCTATCAACTGGGCGCGATCGTTATCTTGGAGTGCGCCGGCAAGAATCTCACTGGCACTAGCAGTTCCTTGATTCACCAAAATCACCAGAGGATCTTTCGTCAGGGCGGGTCCAAAGGCTTCAAAACTACCCTGAATACCTTGTCGGTTAACAGTGTAAACAATCGTGCCAGAGTCTAACCACAGACGGGCAATTTCAATTCCTGATTGCAATAACCCCCCAGGATTATTTCGCAAATCTAGAATGTAGGCAGCAGCGCCTTTTTTTTCTAGACTAGAAATAGCGTGTGCCAATTCCGTTGAAGCGTTGGCATTAAATTGTGTAAGACGTAGGTAGCCAATGGGTGTACCCTCAGCAGAAACACGCAAATCTGAAACTACAGGGTTAAGAGCAATGCGATCGCGCGTCAGTCTAATTTCCGTTTCTGCCTCTCCGTCCCGTTCGATCAAGAGAGTCACAAGGCTGCCACTAGGCCCGCGCATTCTGGTAGCAGCTTCATCAAGAGTGAGATTTTCTGTGGAAACGCCTTCAATTTTGAGAATGCGATCGCGTGGTCTAATCCCCGCTTTATCTGCCGGTGAACCGGCGATGGGAGCCACCACTTCCAATTTCCCATTCTCAGAATTCAAGGCAATTTGCAATCCTACCCCAGTCAGTTCCCCAGAAGTATTGACCTGCAAGCTGCGGTACTGTTCTGGATCTAAAAAACGAGTAAAAGGATCGTCGAGGCTCTTGAGCATCTTTCCAATTGCTTCATAGCTGGCATTTGAGTCTGCCAGTGGCTTCTCCAGAACCTTTTGCCGCACAGCCGCCCAGTTTTGATGATTAAAGGTCTCATCTAGATAAGTACGATTAACAATTCGCCAAACTTCCGAAACCAGCTTTTGTTCCCCCGTTAAAGCCAGCGCTGGTTGAGTGAGCGTACCCAACGCCAAGCAAAACGCCATTAACAATGAAAATCCAACCCGAAAGACTTGTTTGTTCATGAACCCCATTATCAATTCCACCTCAACCCAAATTTCCTAGATAATGCCCACTTCCTCTGTTGTTGATGAAATCTATCTCTCGATTATGTTACTTTTTTTATAGAAGTGGTGCATTTTTCTCATCAAGTTGTTCAGTCAATTGATGCATCGTATCCACTCACCAAAGGATAAAATCTACTTTGTGTCCACTATTTTGTGTGTAGGGGCGGAAAGAGATCGCAATATATTCCATCTTTACAGAGTGTAAAGTTTCTGAAGTCTCTTAGGACGCCAAAAGCTGAAAAGCAAACAAAAAAACTCCCCTTTACTAAAATCCCAAAATTACTACTTGGGAGAGAAGTCTGAGCGAAGGCTTCTGCCGATTCAGAACTTCGGGATTTATCAACCGCAACCGACTTTTAGGAACTTGAGATTGTATGGCCAACGTTTACGACTGGTTTGAGGAACGCCTGGAGATTCAGGCACTCGCCGAAGACGTTACTAGCAAGTACGTCCCTCCCCACGTCAATATCTTTTACTGCCTGGGTGGAATTACCCTGGTTTGTTTTCTCATCCAGTTTGCCACTGGATTTGCCATGACGTTCTACTACAGGCCAACAGTAACTGAAGCTTTCTCCTCAGTAGAGTACATCATGAATGAAGTAAACTTCGGTTGGCTAATTCGCTCCATCCATCGCTGGTCTGCGAGCATGATGGTATTGATGATGATTTTGCACACCTTCCGGGTTTATCTGACTGGTGGTTTCAAAAAGCCCCGCGAACTGACCTGGATAAGTGGTGTCATCCTAGCTGTAATCACCGTTTCCTTCGGAGTTACCGGCTATTCTCTACCTTGGGATCAAGTTGGCTACTGGGCTGTGAAAATCGTTAGCGGCGTACCAGAAGCAATTCCCGTGGTTGGAGTTCTGATTTCCGACCTGCTGCGTGGCGGTTCTAGTGTTGGTCAAGCAACACTAACTCGTTACTACAGCGCACACACATTTGTACTGCCTTGGTTGATTGCAGTATTCATGCTGTTTCACTTCTTGATGATCCGCAAGCAAGGCATTTCCGGGCCTTTGTAATCTCAGCTATTGGCGAAAGGCAACATACATTTGTTAGTTTTCAGATCGAGTGGTTTGTTTTAAACTTATGAAACACAAGAAATTAATTGCACATAAGTTCCAAAAATAAATACTTGTATCTGAAGCCTCAA
Organism: Nostoc sp. JL23; assembly: GCF_017115065.1. Classification (NCBI taxonomy): domain Bacteria; kingdom Bacillati; phylum Cyanobacteriota; class Cyanophyceae; order Nostocales; family Nostocaceae; genus Nostoc; species Nostoc sp. JL23. The sequence continues at coordinate 131,513 of NZ_JABXKN010000072.1, read as the reverse complement.
GCTATAGAAAACCTTCAGGCGGATGACTGTAGATATAAAAACGCTGTTTGCTGCCTGTTGGTTGCCTAGTAGCTGATAGCTTTCACAAATGCTTTAATTTAACTTAAGCAGGAGAGCACATTTCAAAATGTCAACACAAAAAAAACCTGACCTGAGCGATCCTCAGTTAAGAGCCAAACTCGCTAAAGGCATGGGTCACAACTACTATGGTGAACCCGCTTGGCCTAATGACTTACTTTACGTCTTTCCAATTGTGATCATGGGTTCCTTCGCTGCAATTGTGGCTCTAGCTGTGCTAGATCCTGCAATGACCGGTGAACCAGCAAATCCTTTCGCTACACCATTGGAAATTTTGCCAGAGTGGTACTTGTATCCAGTCTTCCAAATTTTGCGATCGCTTCCTAACAAACTTTTAGGAGTGTTAGCAATGGGTTCCGTACCAGTAGGGCTAATCCTCGTTCCCTTTATTGAGAACGTGAATAAGTTCCAAAACCCCTTCCGCCGTCCAGTCGCAACCACAGTATTCCTCGTTGGTACTCTTGTCACCTTGTGGCTGGGTATTGGTGCTGCTTTGCCATTGGATAAATCTTTGACCTTGGGACTATTCTAAATTAGTCACCACAAAGTGCTTTGACGCCTGTGAGTTTCAAGAGCAGATGCAGATGTGCTTTTGAAAACAATCAACAGGCGTCAATTTTAACAGGAAAGAATTCAGAAGTCAGAAGCCAGAATGGGCTAAACCTTAGCTATCCGCTAACAGAATTAAATTCTAAACGAAAAAGCGGATCGCGCCATTCAAAGCAAGTCCGTGTATTCTACAGGAAAGCAAGTTACGCATAGCGTCTCATAGATGGTGTCTGAATAAATGGGTTTAAGTTCCCTACTAAATATGCTTTTTTTAGTGATCAACAAAATAGTGTTGGATCTGTAGCAAGATCCCGCAGGGTATCCCTCACTGATTTCATTCTGAATTCTGAATTCTCTATTCTGAATTCTTATTCTTCTTCAATAGTTCAGATTGAATCTGGGATTTGAAGTTTTGGATTGAAAAGCTATTCCAAAATCTCAAATCATCAAAAGTCAACAAATACAAACATTTCTTACTTAACGTAAGTTGCTAGTTACAATCCTCAGAATGCCAAAATCGTTCATGTTTTGTATTTTGGTACACAGAATATGTCAATTTAGATTTTTTTATGTGAGAGAAATTTTGCGAACAGCGCAGAATTTAATAACTAGCAACTTGGGTTTACTTATATTCAACTCACAGTTAATGCTTAGTATAGTGCAGCAAGACCATCTGACTGTTAAGAGCGAACTCAGGCTCTTAAACCAGGTGCAAGAATGGTTTGAGCAATTTTGTCTGCAACACTTGTCTCAACTTGGCTGGTCAAAAACCCAACTCGATCGCCTCAATTTAGCATTAGCAGAAGGCTTTACCAACGCTGTTCGTCACGCTCATCATGCTTTACCTCCGGAAACAATCATTGAAATTAACGTTTATCTGTGGATTGACCGACTAGAAATTAGAATTTGGGATTACGGAAAACCTTTCAATCCTGATGCGATCGCAGAGCCAGCCCCAGGGACTCTGCAAGTAGGTGGGTATGGATGGTTCCTCCTCCGACGGTTGGCTGACCGGGTTGTATACGAACGTGGTGCGGATGGTAGAAATTGCCTGCTCATTGTCAAATATTCTGTAGAAGCACAAAAGTAACAATGAAATTTTTCTTATGAGCGGAGTGTAGGGAAGGAGTATCGACAAAAAACGAAGGCTTTTATTCTCTACAATACTCTCTTGCTAGCTCGTCCGTACTTAGGAGTCAAACAAATAAAACTTTTCATATAGTCGTCACCAAGCTAACGAAGATTTTACTCAAAGTTGAGCTACACACCTTCAAAAAGAAGCAGCTTTTGCTGAAATACATAGTTACTTGATTTATAAAATTATACTCTTTTTTCAAAATTATTTAAATTGTAGTAATATGTTTTTTACGTGAAATTGCTTATTGATTATGATCTTTTGGTAAAATATCAAATAAGATTTTTGTATAAAAAGAATTAGTGAATATAGTAAAAATAGCATTCGAGCTACACTAGCTCCCTTGTTAAGATTTGTCAGCAGTGTTGAGAGTCTTAATGTTTGTTCTCCAACAAGTGCCATTTCGTACCTAAAGAGATAGACAGATATAGGGGACAAAATATGACTAAGACAGCCCTAATTACAGGAATTACTGGTCAAGATGGCTACTATCTCAGCCATTTGCTCCTCAACCGTGGTTATCGAGTTGTCGGATTAGTACCCCCACATCGACAACCTAATTTGACAAAACTGGGAATACTGGCAAATCAGGTAGAAATTTTTACGGTTGACTTGAGGGATAATGCAGCACTGTTCACCGCAGTTGAACAACTTCGTCCTCAAGAAATTTACAATTTGGCGGCTCCCAGTTTTGTACCTGACTCCTGGAACGACCCATTAGGAACCCTTGATTTAATAACTGGTACAGCTACTAGACTTTTGGAAGCAGTACGAAAAGTTGGTTTGTCTACCAGATTTTATCAAGCCAGCAGTTCAGAAATGTTTGGCGATGTATTCCTCTCGCCTCAAGATGAGGAAACCGCTTTTCGTCCCAAAAATCCTTATGCTGCGGCTAAAATGCACGCCCACTGGACGATGGTGCATCATAGACAGCGCTATGGACTATTTGCCTGTAGCGGAATTTTATATAATCACGAGTCTCCTTTACGCGCACCTCAGTTTGTCACACGCAAAGTTTCTTTGGCGGCTGCATCGATTAAATTGGGTTTAACTGACACCTTAGAAATGGGTAATCTTGATGCCAAACGTGATTGGGGCTTTGCAGGTGATTATGTAGAGGCAATGTGGCTAATGTTGCAAATTGATGAACCAGAAGAATATGTGATTGGCACTGGTAAACTGCATAGTGTTAGAGATTTAGTTGCCACAGCCTTTGAGTCTGTCGGATTGGATTGGACGCACCATGTAGTATTAAATACTAGTTTCTTGCGACAAGATGAGCATTTTCAGCTAGTAGCTAACCCCAGCAAAGCTAAAAAAAAGCTCGGCTGGGAACCCCAAGTAAGCTTTGAGGAACTTTTAGAAAAAATGGTAAAAACAGATTTGGAGCGGTTACAAAGCGGTGCAATCGCGCCCTTACCGCAAGTGTAAATAATCTAAGATAGCACATCACTACAGTGACAAAAAACCTGAATTTAGGTGATAAAGTTAACAAAACAACTAACCATGTCTTCGTGTTTTTAGAAATTTTTGCTCACGAAGGTGGTATTCAATCGTATATAAAAGATATTTTTCGCGCCTATCTGGGATTGAGCCAAGACTACAAGGGAGAAGTCTTTTTGCTGCGAGATGGTGCTGATAGCTTAAATCCGTTTGAAGATGAGAACTTAAAATTTCATTACTTTAAAAATCAGTCTCCCTATTTGGGGAGATTGCAAATGGCAGCAGCTTTATTGAAGTGTCTGTTGCAAAGCCGTCCAGAGCAGGTTTTCTGCGGTCACATTAACTTAGCAGTATTAATCCAAACACTTTGCCAGCCCTTGGGAATTCCTTACACCGTGCTAACTTACGGCAAAGAAGTCTGGGAACCGTTGAAAAATCAAGAACGTCGCGCCCTGACATCAGCAGATAGAATTTGGACAATTAGTCGCTACAGCCGCGATCGCGCTTGTGTTGCCAATAGTCTAAACCCAAAAATGGTACAGATGATGCCTTGTGCAATTGACGCGGATAAATTTACTCCTGGCTCCAAACAACCAGAATTAGTCCAGAAGTATGGCTTAACTGGCGCGAAAGTGTTAATGACAGTAGCGCGATTATGGTCAGGAGATATTTACAAGGGTGTAGATGTTACCATTCGGGCAATACCACAAATCGCTCAAGTTTTCCCAGAAGTGAAATATTTGGTAATTGGTCGTGGTGATGACCAACCGCGATTAGCTAAACTTGCTGCATATTTAGGTGTGAGCGATCGCGTTGTGTTTGCTGGTTTCGTTGCCACAGAAGAATTAATGGAATATTACCGCCTTGCTGACGCCTATATTATGCCTTCGCAAGAAGGCTTTGGTATAGTTTATCTGGAGGCAATGGCTTGTGGAGTGCCGGTGTTATCTGGTGACGACGATGGCTCCGCTGACCCCTTGCAGGATGGTAAACTAGGATGGCGAGTCCCACACCGCAATCCTGATGCTGTAGCAGCAGCTTGTATAGAAATGCTTCAAGGGGATGACCAGCGATGTGATGGGGAATGGCTAAGAGAACAAGCGATCGCTCTGTTTGGCATAAATGCCTTCCAACAGCACTTACAAAAAATGCTGCTATCCTCAGTAATAAAATCCATTTGAGTCCAAGTGACAAACGATCAATGACTCAGATCATAACTAATGACTAAAATCGCTATCCTAGAAGGAGAGCAGGACAAAATTTATTAAAAATGAGCTTTAAGTCATTTCAATTGAATCTTTTAAATCTCCGCCCTTGGCTCACCCTGCTAGCAGTTGTTTGGTTGCTGGTATCAGTGGGCTTGGGTTGGTTAGTTAATTCATTGCTAATTATTTTCGGGTTGCTGTTGTTGGCACCGATTGTGGCTTTTTTTGGTTTTCGTTGGTGGCTGCAACGCAACTTGGTTGCCGATCAATGTCCCGTCTGTGGATATGAATTTACAGGTTTAAATAACAGTCAGTTGCAATGTCCTAACTGTAAGGAGTTGCTGCTAGTACAAAATAGTCATTTTCAGCGCTTCACACCAGAAGGCACAATTGATGTCACTGCTGTCGAAGTTCCAGCCAAATCACTGGAAGAATAGTCAAGGATCGTTAGTCATTTGCAAAACATAAATGACTAATGACTATTTATTTTTTTGCGATATTGAGAGGCTGTAAGTATACTGTTGCGGGGATAGTTCGCCCACATACAGCAAGTATTTTCCTGGCTGCCAATAACCAGAAAGTTCTGACTTACCTCCAGAGTAACTATCTGCTAGTACACAAAAGCGCCCCCCAGGTCCGTCGATCAGCAGTGTTGGCTTTCCTTGACTCTCTACTGTTAATCGCAAATAAGGTAGTGACTCTGTAACTTGGACAACTTGATTAGGTTCAGTAGTAATATTGCCACAATTACTTTTGACAGTTCCCCCAGACTTGCCGTTCAAAATCAATGGATCGGGTTGGGAATTCCGATTAATTTGGATTGTTGGTGTTTGTGCCAAATTAGCCTCAGTGAAAACCAAACTCATCGCCAAAGCTGTGGGAATAATTGCAAGTAGCCTAAGCGTCTTCATTTTAATTAATGCTCCAGATTTTTTTCAGAGCAATATTGTTATACGGTCTGATTTATATAGACGACAGCAATCCCTCTTGGTTCCAAAAGCTGACGTATAAAGTAATACCAGTTAATTAAGGATTATTTGTAAAGATTTGATAGGTGTATGTAGAGACTTGCATTGCAACGTCTCTACATACAATGCTTTTCGGTTAAAGGGAAAAAAGAGAAAGGGTTTGAATTTACCTTTAGCCCAAGCCCAGTAAGCTTTCCCCAGACCAAAAGAGAGATTGTTGGGTTGATCTGCAAAGTATTGCATCTCTACAATTGATATCTGTAAAATCTTGCACGCACAGAGATTAGCTAAAATCACTAAGACAATCACCAAAAATAGAATTTGGTTGGTCTATTGTTGAATAAGTATGCTAGTGAGGTAGGAAAGATTGATGAATCCTCAACCAGAAGAAGACTTACAGCGTCGCCTTGATAAGCTAGAGGCAGAGATTAATTCCCCGCCTGGGGTGGTTTCACAAGAACAAAAACAAAGCCCTCAGTCTGTTTTTGCCAGCTTTAACTTGCAACTAGAGCGATTTCAGATTTGGTTCAACAGCTTATCTGGTGTGAAAAAGCTCGTAGTTTCGGGTGTGACGGTACTAGTAGGCTTGGCGATACTGCAAGCAGTGTTTAAACTAGTTGCATCTGTAATCAGTCTGGCACTTTTGGCAGTGTTAGTGTATGTTGGATACAAATTTTTTGTGTCTGGTAGCTTTCAACGTAAGCAATAAGTTGATATGCATTTACTTTGCACTCTGCCCGGAGTTATGACAGTCAGGAGCCGGAATAAAAACGGCTTCTGACTTACGCAGTATTTCCAAAAAGGTGAAGTACAGAAGTGAAGTGTCAAAACTAGGTATAAAGCCTGTTTTACTTCTGAATTCTGTTAGCGCAGCCCATTCTGACTCCTGAATTCTGCTGCATTACTCCTAAATCCTATTTCAATATGCTTTTCTTTTTGCTGACTGGCTTAGTCTATTTTAATTGTGCCGATCGCGGCGGCGTAGAAATAATATCAAAGGAAATTATACGATGACGTCACCAATTGTCAGGAGAACTAGTAATCAATCTGGTCAGTCAAAAAAATCGGAAAGAGCTAATTCGCTGCTGCTAGGAAGTCGGCGTTTTGCTGCTTGGGCGGCTGAAATTACACTAGTGGTTACTAGTGGATTGATTCCCTTCGGCATAGGTGTCTATGCCAATTCTAGAAGCGATCTGAACCGAGTGCCCCTGAACCCCGTGCTGGTAGTCACAGAAAGAGCGATCGCCAGACCCCTCGCTCTACCTGTGAGCTATGGCATTCGTAACGTTGCATGGCCGACTAATATTTTGTGGACAATCGCCCTGTTAGCACCTGTAACTCTCTCGTGGTGGCAATTGTATTTATTAGCTAAGACTGGTAGCACAATTCCGAAACGTTGGTTAAAAGTGCGGGTTGTCAACGAGCAAGGGAAGCCGCCCGGACTGGGGGCAGTTGTAATTAGAGAAGGAGTTGGGCGTTGGACAGTACCCATTTCTATCGCCTATCTACTGTGGCGCTACAGCTTTGCTTTTCCGAATTTAGGATTGTTCACATTTTTGTCTTTATTAATGATTGTGGGTGAAGGGATTGGCTTACCGTCGCGTCGGGGGCGTCGCGCACTACACGATCAACTCGCAGGTACTTATACAATCGATGCAGTCTTAGCTAGCAACAACAAACAAGCTCAGTCTGCTGACGGTAATGAAGAAGCGGAAGAATGGCAAGAGGGAGAAGAATTAGCGGCAGACCGAACCAGCCAGTCGCCTAATTTGTGGCGGCGAATACAGCAAAATCCCAATTTGACTTTGTTTGGGGTAGGGCTGACGAGTATGACTGCTGTACTGGCAACTTTAATTGGCACTCAAGTTTATATCCAAATTCAACAATCCCAGCGAGCAACCAAACAAATCAACAGCCAACAATTCCTCGAACTTGTCAAACAATTGACTCCCAACTCTGGGGCGACTAATGAGCAACGCCAAAGTGCAATTCTGGCTATGGGTGGTCTTAATGACCCACAATCCATTAAATTTCTGGCGGATTTATTAGTTAGCGAAACTAACCCCAGCCTTCTGGATACAATTCAACAAGCTTTGACAACTGTCGGGCCCCAAGCCATTCCGGAACTCAAAAATAAAAATCAGTTTTTGGTGAGTGAACTGGAATCTGTGGGTAGCACTGCAACCAAAGACCGGGAATTACGGCAAGGGCGGCTACAAAGAAACCAACGGACAATCAACAAGATTCTCTCTGTTTACAGCGGTAAAAAAATCGAGGGTGTTGACCTTAGTAGTACCCAATTAGGGCAAAGCGGTACTTCAGGAAGTTCCTTCTTCAACTTGGTACTGGACAATCTTGATTTATCAGGAGTTAAGTTTAAATCTGCAAATCTTAACCAAGCCAGCTTTAAGGGTAGCCGCTTCCGGGGTGTGGGTGAAGATGGACGCTGGGATACCTACGACGATGTAATGGCTGATTTAAGCCAAGCTCAGTTGCAGCAAGCCAATCTTACTGATGCTAACCTCAGTCGCGTCTTGATGAACCGGATCGATTTGAGTCGTGCCACTCTTAACAGAGCCAACTTATCCAACGCGCGTCTATATGATGCTAAACTCAACAGCACCCAACTAGTAGGAGCCGATTTGCGAAACGCAGTTTTGGAAAAAGCTAGCTTGACTGGGGCAGATTTAGGCGATGCCAAATTGAACGAAGCCAATCTGTATGCAGCGCGTTTAGGTCGCGCCACTGCCATCGGCACGCAATTATCTTTTGCCAACTTAACTAACACTGATTGGCAAGGAGCAGATTTATCAGGAGCTTATTTGGATCGTGCTAATCTCAGCAATGCGAACCTCAGTGCCACTCGTTTAACTGGTGCTGTTTTGCGTTCTGCCCAAATGGAAAACGTGAATTTGCAAAATGCCGACCTGAGTCTTGCAGATTTACGAGGGGCAAATGTCGCTGGAGCAGATTTTAAAGGAGCAATTCTCGCTCCTAGCAAACAAGATCCAGCAGATCAATTTGTCCAAACCCCAGATTTAGGCTCAGTATCTGCCGTAGTCCAAGGGGTTAATTTTTCTCAAGCCAAAAATTTAGATGCCAAGCAATTAGCATACATTTGTACTCAAGGAGGCATTCATCCCCGTTGCCCGTAGAATGGAGGGGGCAGGGGAGCAGAGGGGCAGAGGGGCAGAGGGGCAGAGGTGTAGGGAGAGAATAACCAATACCCAATAGGCTTTGCTCAGTACAAGTGCCCAGCCCAATGCCCAATGCCCAATGCCCAATGCCCAATGCCCAATGCCCAATGCCCAATAATAAAATGGTGTGAGGAGTTGGTTATGAAGTATATTCCATCTTTGGTTTCAGTTTTGGGGGCTGGTTTGGTCTTGAGTCTGGTTAGTACTAAACCAGCACAAGCTCAAGTAGCTTATGGCAGTTATATTGGTATCGGGCCCACTGTTGGTATTACCGATGGTATCCAACTTGGGGGAGTAATCGCGGGGCGCTACAAGCTTTTGGAAGCACCAATTTCACTCCGTGCCCAAGTGTTAATTGGTAATAATACCGCAGTTGTACCAACGGTTTCTTACGATTTCCCCCTCAACTGGCAAGCTGATGCCTACCTGGGTGCTGGGTTAGTGTTGGCTGGTGGTGGTGGATCTTCTCCTGTGGGCGACAAAATTAGTTTTGCTTTACAACCAGGCATCGATTATATGATCCCAAATAGCAATACTGTCCTTTTTGGCAATGCTATTATTGCTTTTGATGCCTACCGAGATAGTAGTGGTACAGCTATCTCCGTACAAGGTGGTGTTGGTTTGAGATTTTAAGGAGTACGCTATCCCTAAGAAGCGTTAAACTTCATTGCAAATTAAGAAGTTAGTCCAAACAACGTGATAGTTTTTGGTCATGAAGAGAGACAGCACAGGATTAACACAGGAGAACACAGTGGCAATGGAATCAAATTTATTAACAGATGCGGGCGCAGATGAAGTGAATCAAGATTTCAGTGAATATGTTGCCAACCTGCAACTTCACATGACTCTGCAAGCTCGCAATCTTGTTCCAACCCTCAAGCAAACACTGGTAGATAGTCGCCACCAATTACTCCATCAAACCCAAGCCCACTTTGAAAAGCTAGTTTCTCGGCAAGGGTTATAAAATATATACAAATTTTAATCAAAATTCAAATAAAATAAGGGCAGATGTTGTTGGGTCAATGCCAATGGTGTTCTCACAAGGTCTGCTTTTTCTGCTTTTTAAGTATTAAGTTACTAAAATCACCCTTTTGGCACAATAGTAAAGAGCAGAAACTAGTTAAGATCATTGCAAGCAGTTGCTTCCTTTGAAGAGCAGTTAGTTAAGGCTAAATGGCGGCTCGAATAAAAATGACTTCATTACTTCCCAGAAACCTCAGCGTTGTCATCCGACCAGTCCAGTACCGGGATTTGGACGGCATTGAGCGCATAACTCAAGAGTCATTCGCAGCCCTTACTCCGAAGGGAGCAGGTTTTGCCATCAGCCAGATGCAAAGGCTGCGTCGCTGGTATGGATTACTCAAATTTTTAAGTTGGTTTCCTAACCCGCTACAGTATCGACTGTGTGCTTTTGTTGCAGAGCAAGGGCGGATACTTTTAGGAATGATTCAAGTTTCACCCTTTAACCGGACACGCAGTACTTGGCGGATCGATCAAGTGCTATTAGAGCGTGGTGTCGATAAACAAGGAATTGGTTCGCAACTTTTGCGTCATTGCTTTGAGTCGATTTTAGAAGCTCGCACCTGGCTACTAGAAGTTAATATCAATGACATTGAGGCGTTGGCACTATATCGGCAAAATGGATTCCAGCGTCTGGCAGAAATGACGTACTGGGAAATTGAGCCAGAATTACTGGCTGAATTAGCACAAGCAGAGCCAGACTTACCAAACCTCTTGCCAGTGAGCAATGCTGATGCCCAGTTGCTATATCAACTAGATACAGCATCGATGCCACCTTTGGTACGTCAGGTTTTTGACCGTAATACCCGCGACTTTAAAACCAGTTTATTTGGTGCTTTAACTGATGCAGTGAAGCAATGGCTGACTAAAACAGAAGTAGTCAGTGGTTACGTGTTTGAACCGCAACGCAAAGCCGCGATCGGCTATTTTCAGGTGCAACTCGATCGCAAGGGTGAAGTTCCCCATGCTGCAACGCTGACAGTTCATCCTGCTTACACCTGGCTTTATCCAGAATTACTATCTCAACTGGCTCGCATTGCCCAAGATTTTCCCCAGCAAGGGTTACAACTAGCTTCTTCAGACTATCAGGCAGAGCGAGAAGAATATTTGGAGCGAATTGGGGCAAAACGCATAGAACATACATTAGTGATGTCTCGCTCTGTGTGGCACAAGTTACGAGAGTCGAAATTCGTTTCCTTAGAAGGAATCCAGTGGACTGATATGCTGCAAGGTTTACAACCAACTCGTAAACCTATACCAGGTGGGATGTCATGGATACAACCAGGAAAGTTGCCATCGTCAGATAAACCTCTGCCAAGCAAGCCAGAACCGATTAACTTTTCGGTAAAAAACCCTAGTATAGAAACATCGCCGATTGCTGAATCAGCAGATGGACAGCAGGAGAATTAGTGTGATATCCCAAGAGCAACCAAAACCGTTTATTTCAGCTTTGGGGCTAGATTTTGGTCGCAAGCGGATTGGTGTGTCTGGGTGCGATCGCACGGGTTTAATTGCCACGGGTATCACCACAATTGAGCGCGCATCTTTTGAGCAAGATGTCGAGCGAATCCGACAAATAGTTAATGAACGTGAGGTGCAAATTCTAGTTATGGGCTTACCTTATTCAATGGATGGCTCATTAGGATTTCAGGCTCGTCAAGTTCAGAAATTTACTACAAGACTTGCTAAAGCACTAAACCTGCCTGTGGAATATATGGATGAGCGATTAACTTCATTTCAAGCAGAGCAACTGCTGATAGCTGAAAACCGCTCCCCATCACGCCATAAAGGTTTGATTGACCGCAAGGCAGCCGCTTTGATTTTACAACAATGGCTGGATGTTAAGCGTGCCAACTCCCGCAGTTCAGTTGCGGCTATTGAATATTGATACCTTTTAACATGATATTCTGAAAACGATTAGCCAGCAGTTGTATCTACGTATAAAGCTATTTGCTTGACATAATAATATGTCATTAACTTGTAGTTAAGCGATTTTCAAACTTGCTGGTATTTATTAAATTTCTACATTTCGGCTATGTTTTCCTCTCCATTTCCTGAAGAAAATGATAACGCTCATGCGGGTTCCATCACTTTAACCGATGACAAAGGGCGATCGCTCGACTGTTATATAGAGCATCGCCTTGAGGTTGATGAGCAAGAATACGTTTTGCTTCTTCCTGTAGATTCACCTGTAGAAATTTTTTCTTGGGAAGGTGACGGTGAGGAAGAAGAAGCGGTTCTGGTAGAAGATGACGCCATCATTGAGCAAATTTTTGCTAATGCCCAAGCAGTACTATCTGAACAGAACCTGATATTGAAGAACACAGCTTATGCTCTGACTGTTGCAGGTGATTTACCGCCAGTGGAAGAATCAGAACTCTTCACCTTAGAAATCGAAGACGAAGGGGAAGATTTAGAGCCAGAACAATTACAGCTACTCGCTAGCTTCTATGATGAAGATCAGGAGTATGCAATTTATACACCTCTAGATCCCCTGTTATTTTTTGCACGGATAACGAAAACAGGTGAGCCTGAACTACTTTCTCCAGAGGAGTTTCGTAAAGTGCAACCTCTGTTAGAAGAACATCTTTTTAATGAAGTGGAATAAGATTAAAAATTCAAAATGTAACATTTTCATTTTGAATTTTTAATTGAGAGTTTTCATTGTAATTAAAATCTACCTAAACTTTTTACCATGTCCCATTAAATGTGGAAACTATGAAACATTGACACTAAATTGGGACAATTAGTATTGTTTAAGATTCTGGAACAAGCATTTTGGTCGTGATTTTCAATTCCGCGATCCAAAGCCAAAATTGGTATGATACCAATTCTGTATTAAGATACGCTAAACCATATTAGGAGTGAAGTATAAGAAAAAAAACGAACCACAAAGGGCGCAAAGTACACAAAGAAAGAGAGAGAAAGAAAGAAAATTTGGCGCAGCCTCACAAAGAAATGTTATGAGTTGCTGAAAATGACTTATAGCGATTTTACATTAAGTAAATTTAAAAAGTCATTCAGCATCTGCATTCATGAAAAAACTGATTTATGTGCTGACATAAAACCTTTACAGGCAAGTGAGAAACTCAAAAATTCTTTAGAAGAAACTACATAACTGGCTTTAGCAATTAATACTGAAAAAGCTCGTTCAGAAATGATTATCACTCCGATATTGTTGGAGGTAAGACGCAGGGCTAATTATCCAATTAGCTTATTTTTGGGAACAGACTTTAATGTAGATGCAGAAAAAGGTCTGACTGGATACTGTGACTTTATCATCAGTCGTTCTAAAGAGCAGCTAACGAATAATGTGCCAGTGGTGGTTATTATTGAAGCCAAAAATGAAAATATTAAAGGTGGATTAGGTCAATGTGCAGCCGCAATGTTGGCAGCACAATTGTTTAATCAACAAGAAGGCAATGAAATCAGAAAAATTTATGGTGCGGTAACAGCAGGTGATATTTGGAAGTTTTTGAAGTTAGAAGAAAACGATATATTTATTGATTTGAATAATTATTACATCAAAGAGATAGATAAAATTTTAGGGATTTTATCTCAAAATGTTCAGGGAGATATCCCAGGATCGAGTTCGACTAACTAAACTAATATTGGGTTATGCTCATTTGTCTGAGCTATTTAATTTTGACTGGTGACTATGGCCTGGAACAATCTTTTACAGCCTGACTTGATTTTAGAGGGTTCAGTGTTGAACCTAACACCAGATATTATCCAAAAAAACGGGCTGAAAGGGCTGGTATTGGATGTAGATGAAACTTTAGTACCCTTTACAGTCGGGATAGCTTCCCCAGAACTACGAGAGTGGGTGGAGCAAATTCGCACCTGTACTGCATTGTGTTTGGTGAGTAACAACCTGAGTGAAGCGCGAATTGGTGGAATTGCGCGATCGCTCAACTTGCCTTACTACTTAGGTGCAGCCAAGCCTTCCCGACGCAAAATTAGAGCAGCACTTAGGGGAATGGATTTACCAGTGCATCAAGTGGGAATGGTAGGCGATCGCTTGTTTACCGATGTCATAGCAGGTAATCGCCTGGGAATGTTTACCATTCTAGTCGAACCGATTGTTCATGCCGACGCGGCTCTCCGCTCTCATCCCATCCGTAACTTTGAAGTCTGGATATCTGAAATTCTGGGAGCCTCTATTACCCCCAAGAAAACCAAGATTCACAAAAGTTGAGAAATCGTCAGGAAAGTAAATCTAAAGAAATAGTTAAGGAATCTTACTGGAACCAAAAAATCGGGGATCATAAGTATTAATAACATGGGGTCATCCAAAAAAGACCCTAACTCATACTAAGTAAATATACTTCCGTAAAGCGTCAACCTTCATTATAGAGGGATTGGCGCTTTACAATTTCTTTAGTCATTTGTCATTTGTCCGTTGTCATTCGTCAGTTACTAATGACCAATGACCAATGACCAATGACTAATGACCAATGACTAATGACCAATGACTAAAACAATTGTTGTCAAAATCGGTACTTCCAGCCTAACTCAACCAGAAACGGGACAATTAGCACTTTCTACTATTGCTACCTTGGCGGAAACACTCTGCAATTTAAGACGCCAAGGACATCGGGTGATTTTGGTTTCTTCTGGCGCTGTAGGCGTGGGGTGTGCGCGGTTGGGTTTAACTGAACGTCCTAAAGCGATCGCACTCAAACAGGCTGTAGCAGCAGTTGGACAAGGGAGGTTAATTCGGATATACGATGATTTATTTACTACCTTGCAACAGGCGATCGCCCAAGTATTATTAACTCGTAGTGACTTGGTACAGCGCAGCCGCTATCTCAACGCCTACAACACCTTTCAGGAATTATTGGGATTGGGAGTGATCCCCATAGTCAATGAAAATGATACTGTAGCGATAGACGAACTAAAATTTGGTGATAATGATACCCTTTCGGCATTAGTTGCCAGCTTAGTAGAAGCAGATTGGCTATTTTTGCTCACCGATGTTGATCGGTTGTACTCTGCCGATCCCCGTTCCGTGCCAGATGCGCGGCCGATAGCTCTAGTTAGTAGCATTAAAGAATTAGCTCAATTACAAATAGGTTCCCAAGGTTCTCAGTGGGGTACTGGTGGGATGGTGACAAAAATTTCGGCTGCGAGGATTGCGATCGCTGCGGGAGTACGTACCGTAATTACCCAAGGGCGATTTCCCCGGAATATCGAAAAAATTATCCAAGGCGAACTGATTGGAACGCATTTTGAACCGCAACCCGAACCAACTTCGGCGCGTAAACGTTGGATAGCTTACGGGCTTGTACCTGCGGGGAAATTGTATTTAGATGAAGGTGCGATCGCGGCAATTTCTCTAGCAGGAAAATCCTTATTAGCAGCGGGAATTAAGCTAGTAGAAGGAGAGTTTGAGACACAGGATGCCGTGCAATTGTGTGACACCGACGGTAATGAAATTGCCAGAGGACTTGTAAATTACAACAGCAATGAACTGCAAAAGATTTGTGGGCGTCATTCACGGGAAATTTCCACAATTTTAGGTTATGCCGGTGCAGAAACGGTGATTCATCGAGATAATTTGGTTTTGACTTAAAATGGAAATGAGATAAACTTTGTGACTACTAACTGAGAGAGTAAAAATTTATGACTCAAACGTTAGAAAATGCTGTTAACTTACCAGAAGAACAACGCTTCTTTCGACATGGGTTAAGTTGGGAACAGTTTAAAGCGATTCAAGCTAGTTTTGAAAATGTACCAGGAGTGCGCTTATTTTATTGTGAGGGAATTTTAGAAATTGTGAGTATTGGTAAGCCTCATGAGGCAATTAAGTGTTTAATTGGTTTGCTCTTGGGGCAGTATTTCGTGGAACAGGGCATTGAATTTTTCCCAGTGGGAGTTTTAGCCAGGTTAATTACCAAGATAGTAGAATATCAAGCAGATTTATTCTTATTGCTTTGGAACGGACAAACCTGTACCACACTTGTGTATTGAAGTAGTGATTAGTAGCAGCTGTTCCATCAAATTACAGAAATACAAATTAATGCAAGTCCCGGAAGTTTGGTTTTGGGAAGATAGTACATTTGAAGTTTACTGCTTACGAGAGCAAGAATATGAGAAAGTTGCTAATAGTGAGTTGCTAGCAGAATTAGATTTATCTCTGCTCAATCGTTGTCTTTTGTTATCGTCTCCCTTGGAAGCAATTAGGGAGTTTCGTCAAAATATTCAACAGTAATAGTAGGTTTAAATGAAAGAAAATATTTTAATATCGTTCAGAGTGTTAATTTTTTCATTAAACTCATAATTATAAGTCTAATAGTGCGACAACAAAGAAGGCAGTTGGTGCATAGAGTAAAAGATATGCGCTCCAGATGCCTCAAGTAGATGAGCCTCACTTTGCTCGGTGTATCCTAAAACTCTCATACCAGCAGCAACACCTGCACGTACACCCAAAACGCTATCTTCGACAACAGTGCAAGATGGAGCTTGAAATCCCATATTTTTAGCTGTATATAAGAATAAGTCAGGTGCTGGCTTCCAACTTCCAATTTCATACGAGCTAAAGATACGTCCTTCAAATCGAGACAATAGATTAGTGACACGCAAAGCTAACTTAATCTTTTTGGGTGGGCCACTGGAAGCAACGCAAATAGGTAGATTAATCTTGTCTAAAGCTGCTTCTATTCCTTCTACAGGAAGTAATTCACGCTCGAATGCTTCAGCAGTACGGGTACGAAGCTGAGTTACAAAATCTTGTGGCATCTTCTTACCAAGTCTTTGCTCAATGACAGCAACACAATCAGCCATTTTGCAACCCTTAAATAACAAAATAGCTTCTTCAAGTTTCATTGCAAGCCCAAACTCAGCGACAAATTTTACAAGAACGCGATTACCCAATCCTTCGCTGTCTACTAACACTCCATCACAATCAAAAATAACTAATTCTGTTTGCACTGATACACTCCACGCCTCACTCATTTACAAATTCGGAATTGTCATAGAAGCGATCGCCACAGCCCCCCACAAAGGCGCATCATCACCCAGCACCGCCGGCACAATTTCAAAATCAACCTCCGGTAAAGCCGTCTCCCGCGCCACCTGACGCACCACCCGCCAAAAATCCTCCCCCGCCTTCGTCACACCGCCTCCTAACACAAAGCGCTGCGGATTCATCAAGTTCGCCACATTGCCAATACCCACACCCAGCGCCCAAGCAGCCTTGTGTAAAACTTCCTTAGCCAAATCATCCCCAGCCGCCGCCGCTTCACTTACCAACTGTCCCGTCAGCAAAGTTAAATCTCCCCCCACTAAACCCCTCAAAATCTCTCCATCTCTGAGTCCTCCGCGCCTCTGCGGTACCCTCCGGGAAGCCGCTGGCGCGTCTACGTTTTCCAAAATTTCTCTAGCATTTTGCGCCATATAAGGCCCCGAAGCCAAACGTTCCACACATCCCCGCTTACCACACAAACAAACTGGCCCAGCCGGATCTACAACGATATGTCCAATTTCGCCAGCCATCCCACCAGCACCCCGCCAAGGCTGGCCATTGAGTATCCAACCACCACCTACGCCAGTGCTGACAGTTATATAAAACAGGCTATCGTATCCTTGACCAGCACCAAAGCGATGTTCTCCCAAAGCAGCAATATTAGCGTCATTATCTACATCAACAGGAACACCAAACTCCTCCTCTAATAAGGCTTTGAGAGGAATATTTTCCCATCCAGCCACATGATGAGATAGCCGCACCGTCCCCGTGGAAGCATCAACCGGGCCGCCAAAACTGACACCGATCGCAGCAGGTTTTGCGTCTTCTAGCAACGAGTAAATGAGCGATCGCATAATTTCCAAGTCAGTGCTAGCATTTGCACCTACTGGCGATAGACGACGTTCATAACGCAACCACTTTCTCGAACCAACATTTACCAATGCTGCCGCCAGCTTAGTTCCGCCAAAATCGAGAGCTAAAATTAATGTCATTCACTCACCTTTTATTACACCATCACACAACATAGTTTCTTTCTGAAGAAAGATGTTTGCACTCAAGATACATTTAACACTAGAAAAAACTACACTATTTTTTAATAACTCATGACACCCGATCAAACCGATCCACTTATCGATTTCTCTCACGCCAAAGAACCTCCTCGCTCTATTGATATCGATAAAGCTCAAGAGGCAGATCCTATTGAACCAGAAGAAGTTACTGGAGAGAGTAAGCAAAACCCTACTCCTGATGATTTGAATGGCGAAGATGAAGATCCTAGAATCGGAGGTAGTCAAATAATCAGTGGGAATATCTCAGCTGGGTAAATAGTTACTCACCTTTTTGTGAATTGAGTACTCCATCAATAAAGTGTTGCAATCGTTCATAATGTGAACCTTTCCAATAAATGCGATCGCAGTCTTGACAACGCTGGAATTGATCGATCTGCGATCGCACTTTTTCTGGCACTTGTTCAATAATGGATTGTTTATCTACACATTCTAATAATCCATTGCAACGCAAACACCGTTTAAATGGTGCAATTAATTTAAATAAGTCGAAGCGTTGTAGTACTTCTATAATTTGTTCTTGAGGGTTAGTGTTTCTAACGTAATACCCATGCGTTACCAAACTACGCATCAATAGACCCTTATCACGAGTCAAGAGAATCCGCTCTTGGCTAGAGGATATTTGGGCTAATTTCTCATCCTCGTAGTCATTGCGGTATAAGGTATCAAAACCTAAAAGTCGTAACGATGTCGCCAGCTTCCCCAAATGAATATCTAACACAAAGCGGATAATATTGAGCGGTTTTGGCAAAACAGAAATGCTTGGTATAATGACACTCCTAGCTGAAATTGGATAAACATTGATAGTATCTCCATCCGAAACTATGTAAGAAAAATTTACATATTCACCATTAACATTTATAAAATCAACTTCGGGATGAGGGACACCTAACGACTCAATCATGTCCTTAATTGAAGCTTTCTCCTCAAAAAAATGAGATATTTTCACCTGCTTGTGATGCCGTGGTAAAAAATGATTCAATTCTGCATGGAAGTAGAAATATGCGATCGCCATAGCCACAGATATTTGGATTACCCTACTGGCAACAATTTGTCACAATTGCAAAACTCTATCTATTGTATTGAAAAATCAATACTTGTTAAAGTGAGGTATATCTACTATAAAATGCCCATTTACCTTAATTGAAACCATAAAGATTCTCAAATACTTGCATTTATTATTGAGTTCAGTTACAGTCAAATCAGATGCCTATCATCAAACTCTGACATGAGCTTCAGGAAGTTAGATTAGGTAAAAAGGTAAATAACAAGATTGTCAATGTTGATGTCAGTGACGCTGTTAATAATTGGTCACTAGTTTTCAACATTGATTTATAGTGCATGAAATATGGGGCACTAAAGCATTTACCCCTAATTGGGTTGTTTTTATTTTTCCAATTTAATTGAGAATAATTCGCAATATGTATAAACTTATAGATATATTCAAAGCAGATAGGGGAGAAAGATTTTTAAACTCGTATTGGCTGATTCCGCATCGCTCTTTAGGAATATCTTCTTCAAAAGAAAGACAAAAAACTAGATTTTTATATGTAAAAACAGGATTGCTAACTAACTATATAAATAACTTTAGCAAAACTTTAAACAAGTATCTTATTGCCAGCAATGTTTTTGGTTGTAGTATCAGCTACATTGATATTGTCAGCAAGTTAATCCTTGGTAACTCTCCAAGTAGGTTTGCGTTTATCTAAAAAATTGAATTTATTTGATTTTACTCAAGAAAGCAAGTTCATAAAAACCGAGTTTCAGCAAGTGAAAATTTATAAAATACCAAAGAACAATAAAACTAGATACAAAATTAACGTCGCTCATACGGAAAAATCTATCTTGACACTATTTATCTTTATTGTGGAGAATTTATTAACCGGAAAGACCTCGATCAATAATGATGTTATAAAGTGGCTACCTAGTTTTAATAGGGAAATGAATATTGTTCTTTTTTATCTCCTTTAGCCAAGGATATTGTAGTGAAGAACACAAATGTATTTGGTAATACCTTTTGTCCATAAAATACGCTAATGAGTACAGCGAGATGAATACTTTTTTTTGTTCTGACGATTCACGGCAAATAGGAGAAGATGTTATTGGTAGCGCCACCAATTATCAAACTTATATTTTAGTTGAGTGTCCTTTACCTTGGACATCAGAAGCCTTTAATTCCAAATGGGTACCCCAGAATTTGAGGATTTTGGTAGAAGAAGTGAAGCGTACTAAACTACCGATTAGATTTCTTTTAATTGCTAATGATGTATCACACAAGGTAAATCACACTACACTTTTGATTTATCAAAAAGAAGAGGGTCTAAGTAATGGATACCATAAGCAAGAGTTTAAGCTAGCAAATATTGAGCAAGTAGCAGGAGTTGTCCAAAAGTGGATATGGGGTATCGATTCTAATTTTGAAGTCGAAACT
Organism: Nostoc sp. JL23; assembly: GCF_017115065.1. Lineage (NCBI taxonomy): Bacteria > Bacillati > Cyanobacteriota > Cyanophyceae > Nostocales > Nostocaceae > Nostoc > Nostoc sp. JL23. The sequence goes on along the minus strand of NZ_JABXKN010000072.1, from coordinate 111,453 downwards.
AGTACAACTAGAGATATTTTAGTTTGTACCCACGGTAGCCATGATAAGTGTTGTGCGAGATATGGCGCTCCTTTTTACTTCCATGTGACAGCGAGTAATGCTGATTTGTGCTTAGATAATGTGCGAATTTGGAAATCATCGCACTTTGGTGGACATCGGTTTGCACCAACAGTCATAGACTTGCCAGAAGGAAGATACTACGGTCGTCTAGATCGAGATTCGTTTAGATCGATTTTGACTCGTACTGGTGATATTCAATGCTTAAATCAAGTCTATCGAGGCTGGGGAATTCTACCTGCTGCACTTCAGGTTTTGGAAAGAGAGTTAATCCTCTGTAAAGGATGGGATTGGTTTAACTACAAAGTTGCAGGCAAAATTTTAGAGCAAAGTTTAGACAATAGTACTATCTTAGCTGAACTTAGTTTTGAACAACCTTGTGGTTCTCTCTACACTTACCAGGCTAAACTTGTGAAAGATGAAACCAAGACTCAACAACTGAAGAGTTCATGTAATGCTACACGAGAGTTGGTAGTTACTAAATATGCTGTTGGTAGTTTTTGGATTACCTCTAGTAAGGTAATGAGTTATAGTACATAAAAGTAGAGAGAGAGTTTTTAAACGCAGAGGGACGCAAAGGGAAGCGCAGAGGAACGCAGAGTATTAATAAGTTTAGTTCGCTACGAATTAATTAAATACTGTATTTAGTATAACGCTACACAAATTCGTAATAAAATCTTTGTGTCCTTCTGCGTTTAAATTCCAAATCAAGATGAAGTCATATTTAAGACTTTTCGTAATAGTACTTGGTCTTCTAATTTGGCTTTTAAACGGCCATTTTCAATATCTCGAATCCAACTTTGGCTTTTACCTGTGAGTTTTGCCAATTCTCTTTGGGAAAGATTCAAATTTTTTCGCGCCTGCAAAATCTGTTCACCCAGTAAATCGTTTGTAGCTTTGGGCTTCTTTTTGGCTTTAGCAGTTCGCCGTTGCTTTTTTTCCGATTCTGAGATTTGCTGTTCCCATTCTGGTGGGAGTTCAAAAGCTAAAATCCGCGCATTCATTAGTAGATTCCACTTACCACGGGGGCCTGTGTCTGTGAGGCGAGTTTCAGCACCACCGTCATTAGTCCAAAATTCTAATGCTTCATCTGGATCTTCGGGAAGATCAATTAATTTCGCCCACAAAGGTTGAATTTCTGGTGGGTAAGTAACTGGATCGAAAAGCGGTTTCATTCCATAGTGATTGAGGATTTCCAAGTCGCTTTCAAAGGTTCGCAGTAGACGTTTGCGTTCTTCCCGTTGTCTGGATGCAAGGGCGACTTTTTCTTCACCGTAAGCAATACGTAGCAAGGTAGGAATGGTAATGCGTTGTTCTTTGCCCATTTTGGTTTTAAACAGCAACCACAGCATTAACCGAACTGCGCCTTCATGTTGCTGCCAAATACTCATAACTGTGGTTAGCAGCGTTTTAGGGAGACTGCCGTATTGATAGAATGCGGTTCGTTCCTTACATGCTTGTTTATTTAAGAAATATTGTGCCCATAAGCCTGCTTTTACTTTAAAAGTTAGCCCAATCAGATATTTGCATCCATGATTGTCTTCTTGGAAGTGGTGCTGAATATCTACTAAGTGCCATAAGCGGCTGCTGACAAGAGAGAATCCGTTAATTCGACCTTGTTGCGGCCAGTCAATGGAGATAATCAGGGAGCAAGCTTGCTGGACAAGATTTTTCATTAAAGCTAGCTTGGCAGCTTTGCTCAAGTCTTTGCGTTTCTCCATCCCCAAATATTTCTCGATTTGTCGTTCATCGATCGCAAATTCTTGCTCCCAAGGTTGCTCTAAAGCTGTGGCATAACCTGCAAAAATTAGATGTATGCAAGCGGCTCTGATATCAAGCCCTTCAATTGCTGCTATATCGGTGGCTTTGTCATTAACTTGGAATGGATCTTGGATGTGAAAAGCGATCGCACCTCGTCCTTGATTGACTTGTCGGCTGTAACTGATATAGCCTTCTTCATCGGTTTCCCAATGTAGGGATGTGCGTTGCGCTAGTACATTACAAGCTTCCCAAATTGCGATCGCTGAAGCAAATGGATTATTCTTACCATTAGAAAACAAGTCTAAGCTGCTAGCATCTCTTGGTTCAACTTTGCATCTCCCCTTTTTCGCCTGCCAAGGAATAGGAGAATTAGTTGGACAAGCTATTACACATTGTGGTTCTGAATAATAGCCCTCACAATTATTACAAAGACCAGGATCAACCCAGTATTCATTGTCCTCTATTCTGATTGCACCCGTAGGACATTGGGGGCGGCAGTTGTCACATCCAACGCAACTGTTGTTAGGAATTGTATAAGGCATTTGGCTCTTTTCCCACTCTAATCGTTGAGATGTCTGGCTCAGGTCTCCCCTAGATGAGTCCTGTTTATTCATGACTCCCTACCACATGATCTTTCTAGTGAGAATAATCTTTTCTCACTACGTTCGATTCCCACATCCACTTGTTAAAATCGCATCTTATTGCCAGCTATTTAAGACTTTGAAAACAGCCTAATAAAACTTCTTATTAACTATACATTTCATGAAAAAAATGATTATTTTGTTCGTCTTGAGCTTAGGAAAAAATCTTAACATTTATTTAATTAGGTAATTAATGAACATTTTAGCTTTGACCATAAAACCTTATGCAAAGTATTTTTAGGAAATGTTTAAGCCTCCTGCAATTGAACGCCCTCTGATTTGTTAATAATTTTAATATTTAAGGCATCATAATATTCTGCCATAAAGTTTACAGTTCCTTTATAAATTAATTCTGTGTATTCAGATGAAATAAGAATATTGCTTTTGTCACCATTTAACTAAATATTTAAATCAAAATAAATTGAAAATTGTTGCTTTCTAAAATACATATTGCATATATCAAAATGTAACTGACGAACATTTATTATGGTATATATGTATACTGTTTATATAATTTTATTTGCCTAAATCAAAAAATATTTGAAAAAGAATATCATTACTCTTAGAGATATAGTTGCATTTGCTGGAAATAATAGTTAAATCAGCAGCTATAAATCAGATAGACATGAAGCTTTACGGGAGCATCTCAATGAGTGTAAAAACACGCCTGCCCTGGCGAATGGAATTCGCTACTCATGGGCTGCTACCTATAGTCAGACATTAAGCCTCTGACTCAATGAATGCGTTTATATGTAGAGCATGGGAACCAGGAATACTAAATATTCATAAGAATGATTTGCAATAAATTTTATCTATAAATTGAAATAAAAAACAATTCAGCATTGTGTTCAAAGTCATCGAAAATTTATATGATAAAAGTAATTTTTGAATACAAAAAAATAAAAGATTAGGATAATATGATGATTAATGCACAAACAGATTGACAGGCAAAATTGCTGAGGATTTATTCATGGCACAACTAACAGGTTTGACATTTGGCGGTAAGGCTTGGACACCAAAATTTGCTCAGGAAATCGACAAGGATAAATGTATCGGCTGTGGCAGATGCGTTAAAGTATGTGGCTACAATGTGCTTGGTTTGAAAGCACTCAATGAAGAAGGCGAATTTGTGCAAGATGAAGATGATGAAGAAATTGAACGGAAAGTAATGGCAGTTACTTCTCCAGAAAACTGTATTGGTTGTGAAGCGTGTTCACGGATTTGTCCGAAGAATTGCTACACCCATGTTGCAGTAAATAATTAAGGTATTTGGAGTTAGTCAAAATTTTTGTTAATTCAAGGAGGCACTGTTTGTAAAAAGCGAAAATGCGCTAGGCAAGGTAACTTGAGGGGAATACTAAGTGTTTACTGCAACTAATAAATAGTTCACGGTAAACAATCCGTAAATCGGAAAATGTTAACTATTAACAAATTTAAACTTGCTGCTAATATAGCCTAATCAATATTAGGTCAACAGTGCCCTCTTGGAATAACTAGCTTTTTTGAAAGCAGGGGGCTAACTTTTTCATAGGAGTTGAAATATAATTTGTAATTTTCTGGGGGAAAGATATGGAAAAAATCTGGAATTTTCCCCCTTTTTTTATGGCTGCACGTTAGAAAGTTAATAAGTGAAAAGGAAATAGGAAATGGGGAATAGGGAATGGGGAGTAGGTAACAATGCCCAATGCCTAGTGACGGCAGTTGCTCCACTTGGGGAGACCCCAAGACCGCACTGCCTACCCAATGCCCAATGCCCAATTCTCAGAAAATAACACCTCAAAAGACGGTTTACAAAGCAGGTAGCATGTATGCAACAAGTTCCTGTTTCACTATGGACTCTGGTTGCTGGGATAGTAGTTACAGCAATCAGCATTTGGATTGGTCAAAACCACACTCTCATGCCGGTGCAGGCATCGTTACAAGCGCCTTTGGTAGACGGTTTTTTCAACGTCATGTTTACCATTGCGATCGCACTCTTCTTGGTGGTAGAAGGAACAATTGTAATGTTTTTGATTCAGTTTCGTCGCCGTCGGGGTGACGATACCGATGGCGTGCGAGTGGAAGGCAACGTTCCCTTAGAAATCTTTTGGACAGCAATTCCCACAGTGATTGTCCTCGGCTTGGGCATCTACAGTGTAGATGTTTTTAATCGAATGGGCGGCTTTGAGCCTGCCGGTCATCCTCATTCAGCAGCTCATGTTGCTCATATACCGGGAAGTGCGATTGCTGCTACACTCAGCGATACTTCTGAAGCAACAACTGCCCCGACAATCGCCCCGACAATTGGTATCGGTGCGTCTCCTCAAACCCTAAACAAACCAGCTGATTTAGTTGTTGATGTCAAAGGGATACAGTACGCCTGGATATTTAATTATCCCGATAGTGGCATTACCTCTGGGGAATTGCACATACCCGTCGGTGCTGATGTGCAACTCAACCTTTCAGCACAAGATGTAATTCATTCATTCTGGGTGCCAAACTTTAGGCTGAAGCAAGATGCGCTTCCTGGTATCCCTACCGAACTGCGATTTGTCGCCACCAAGCCAGGTACATATCCCGTAGTTTGTGCTGAGTTGTGCGGTGGTTATCACGGTTCAATGCGGACACAGGTAATTGTCCACACACCAGAAGAATATGATAGCTGGCGGACAGAAAACCAGATTGCTCAACAGCAAAACCTAAATCAAGTCGTTGCAGTTAATCCAGCCGACTTATCAACATCAGAGTTTCTCGCGCCCCACACCCATGAGATGGGAATTAGTGCAGCAACTTTAGAGTCATTGGTCATTGGTCATTAGTTATTGGTCATTGGTCATTAGTCATTGGTCATTGCTCATTGGTCATTAGTCATTGGTAACTGACAAATGACAACGGACAAATGACAACGGACAAATGACGAAGAACAAATGACAAAGAACAAATGACAAATGACAAACGACAAAGGATAAAAATATGACGCAGGTAGAATTTCCACGAAATACTCCACCAGAAGAAAATAAACCGAAAATGGTGACTGGCCACACCTCCCATCCGAAGGCGTGGAAATGGCAGGACTATTTTACATTTAATGTTGACCACAAGGTTATTGGTATCCAATACCTGGTGACGGCGTTTGTGTTCTATCTCATCGGCGGACTGATGGCTGTTGCTCTCCGTGTGGAATTAGCAACACCAGATGCAGACGTACTCGACCCCAATCTGTATAACGCTTTCATGACCAATCACGGGACGATCATGATCTTCCTGTGGATTGTCCCAAGCGCCATTGGGGGATTTGGTAACTATTTAGTGCCCTTGATGGTTGGTGCCAGGGATATGGCGTTTCCAAAGCTGAACGCGATCGCCTTTTGGTTAAATCCACCAGCAGGTGCACTCATTTTAGGTAGTTTCATTTTTGGTGGTTCGCAATCTGGTTGGACAGCTTACCCACCTTTGAGCTTGGTGACAGCACCAATCGCTCAAACTATGTGGATATTAGCGATCGTTTTGGTAGGAACTTCTTCAATTTTGGGTTCACTGAACTTTGTGATCACCATTTTGATGATGAAGGTTCCCAGCATGAAATGGGATCAAGTACCCCTATTTTGCTGGGCAATCTTGGCTACCTCACTGTTGGCACTTCTCTCCACACCTGTATTAGCAGCCGGTTTAGTTCTGCTGTTGTTTGACCTCAACTTTGGCACCTCCTTCTTTAAACCAGATGCAGGCGGTAACGTTGTAATTTATCAACACTTGTTCTGGTTTTATTCTCACCCGGCAGTGTATTTAATGATTCTGCCCATCTTCGGCATCATGTCGGAGGTAATTCCAGTTCACGCCCGCAAACCAATCTTTGGTTATAAAGCGATCGCTTATTCTAGTGTAGCCATCTGCGTTGTCGGTTTGTTCGTCTGGGTACACCACATGTTCACCAGTGGCACACCCGGCTGGATGCGGATGTTCTTCACTATCTCCACTCTTATAGTTGCAGTTCCCACTGGCGTGAAGATTTTTGCTTGGGTTGCTACCCTTTGGGGTGGTAAAATCCGCTTCACAGGTGCGATGCTTTTCGCCATTGGCTTGTTATCAATGTTTGTCATGGGCGGCTTAAGCGGTGTGACGATGGGAACAGCCCCCTTTGATGTTCATGTCCACGACACATATTATGTAGTAGGACATTTCCATTACGTTCTGTTTGGCGGTTCCGTGTTTGGCATCTACGCCGGTATTTATCACTGGTTCCCCAAAATGACCGGACGAATGCTGAATGAAAACTTGGCACGCATTCACTTTGCCCTTACCTTCATCGGTACTAATCTAACCTTTTTACCCATGCACGAGTTGGGTTTAAAAGGAATGCCGCGAAGAGTGGCAATGTATGACCCCCAATTTATCGACCTTAATCAAATTTGTACCTTTGGTTCATTTGTTTTGGCGATATCGGTAATTCCTTTCACCATCAACATGATCTACAGTTGGCTGAAGGGGCCTTTGGCTGGTGATAATCCTTGGCAAGCTTTGACCTTAGAATGGACAACTAGCTCACCACCCGCAATTGAAAACTGGGAAGTATTGCCTGTTGTGACTCATGGCCCTTATGACTACGGTCATGGTCATAGTACAGAAGTACAGCCATCTGCAACACCGGAAGCTAGTGCTTAGTTCGTAGAGTGAGTGATGCGATCGCTCTCAAGGTGACTGCAAGTTTTATTCATTTGAGTTCAGAACATGAAAGGCCGAGTTCAGAACTCGAAAGGCCGAATTCAGAATATGAAAGGCCGAGTTCAGAACATGAAAGGCCGAGCTTAGAACTCGAAAGGCCGAGCTTGGAACTCGGAACTCCGAGCTTAGAACTCGAAAGGCCGAGTTCAGAACTCAAAACTCCGAGCTTGGAACTCGAAACTCCGAGCTTGGAACTCAAAACTTGAGCTTCAGAACTCGAAACTCGGAATTTTGAGAATTCCTGAACAAGTCAAGAGTTAAGTTAAACAAGGATTTTGGATGAAGAATGAAAATTTTGCCGCTTCAGACTTCATTCTTCATTCAAGCTTCCACAACAGACACAGTAGATAATATTGTCAAAAAATCTATGACTATAGCTACAACCACAAGCGAAGATCACAGTGCAGGACACGAAGAACATCCAGATTTAAGGGTTTGGGGACTTTTGACATTCCTCGCCTCTGAATCCCTGATGTTTGGAGGATTTTTTGCCACCTATTTATTTTTCCGTGGTACTACAGCGGTTTGGCCTCCAGAAGGAAGTGAAGTAGAACTACTTGTACCGACCATTAACACCATTATTTTGGTGTCTAGTAGTTTCGTGATTCACTTCGGTGATACAGCAATTAAAAAGAATAACCTCAAGGGAATGCAATTGTGGTATGCAATTACTGCAATCATGGGGGCAATTTTCTTAGGTGGTCAGGTTTATGAGTATTCAACATTAGGATACGGAATGACTACCAACGTCTTCGCCAACTGCTTTTATATCATGACTGGGTTCCACGGTTTGCACGTTTTTGTGGGACTGTTATTGATATTACGTGCATTGTGGCGATCGCGTCTTCCCGGTGAATATTCTGCAACCAATCATACTTTCATCGAAATGACAGAAATTTACTGGCACTTCGTAGACATTATTTGGATTGTTTTATTCACCTTGGTGTACGTTCTTACTTTGTTTTAACAAAAGTTAGGAGTGAGGAGTGAAGAGTTAAGAATTTATAACTTCTAACTCGTAATTCACAACTTCTAACTCCTAACTCCTAACTCCTAACTCTCCAGGACTTTATTATGCAAGCTAATACAAACCAATTCTCATGGTTCCAGGTTCCAGAAGACATTAAAAACTTATTAGTTTTAGCTGCACAAAACTGGGAAAATACATCAGAATCAGAAAAATATATTCAACAAGCTTTAGCACAAACTGGTGAAAATACAGATGTCTTGGTAGCAGCATATAGATTTTTCTATTATAAAAATAATTATTCTCTTGCATTACAAACAACAGCCAAATTATTAGATAAAATTAAAGAACTAGAAAAGTTTCCTGATGACTGGGAGCAACTTAAGCCGATACTAGTCAGTCGCAAAGAAGAACCACAAATTCGATTGTACTTAAATGCTTATGCTGCTTCTGGATTAGTACTAGCAAATTTAGGAGAAATTGAGGAAGCAAAAGAAATCAGCACCAAAGTCAAAGAAATAGACGAAAAGCATGATTTTGGTGCCGGAATTCTCCTGGATATTTTGACACGTCCAGCAGAAGAAGATGATTAATTAGTCAATGCACTTCTCTACAAGAAAGAGTGGGGGTGCGTAGAGACGCGATTAATCGCGTCTGTAAAACAACCAATGCCCAATGAATGCCCTTTTTGTGAAAAATCATGAACAATTGGTTATCTACCAGATCGTATTCCTCTTACTCCCTATTAGGAGCAGCTACTGATAGTAACTCTATCTTTCCTCCTATCATTATACCTACTAAACTTCCTGTAGGTAATATTCCTAATGTCTCTCCGATCCTGATCGTCCAATCTTCTCCGTTATCAATTTAAAAGTTATGAAAGGTAGGGATTGGCTGCTAACGGGGGATGGTCAGTATCAAGCTTGTAAATCTGTAAGAGCCTGGGATTTATTGAGAGAAAATTATCGCCTTTATCGGTTTTTAACTGAGGTGGAAGATGTTCTCAATAGCGGGGATGATGAAGTCAGTTGTCTGCCAGAAATTCGGATGCTCGTAAGGCGCTTGATAGTAAATTCCTACTGGGTACGAAGTCAACGTTTAGAGCCTTCACCCAAAACGGGAACCTCTGTTTTACTCCTATACGATGAATTGGGTTTTCCCTTGACTGTGCAAACAGTAACATTTGCACCGGGAACCCAATCAAACATTCATAATCATGGGACATGGGGAATAGTCGCGGTGCTAAAAGGTCAGGAAAAAAATACTTTTTGGCGACGCACTAATAGCCCCGAATTTCAGGACAAAATTGAAGCAACGGGAGAGGTAACTCTATCCCCAGGAGACATTATTAGCTTTACTCCCGATGCAATTCACTGTGTAGAAGCAGTGGGTGATGAACCAACTGTGACTTTTAATATCTACGGTGAAACCGATCCGAATCAGAGATTTGAGTTTGACCCGATTAAGTATAGTGCTAAAAACTTTTAGCATCACGCAGTAGGGGCGCACAGCCGTGTATTGGTGTCAACTTAAGCTGAAACTGAAACTTCTTTAAAAACTCGTTTCTAGCCTCTGCTGGAAATGCAACTCAAAAGCGGCTCTGCCGCCAGCAAGAGAGGCGGAGCCTCAAGAACGAGCATTCCCAGTCGGAGACTGGGAACGAGGCAATCTAAAAGCTAGTTCTAGACTTGCTTTCACGTTAAGTTGACACCAATGATAGCCGTGCGTCCCTAGAAACGAATCGTATTCTACTAAGAGGTAGTTAAATGGCAAGAGTAATTTTCTATAGCAAACCAGGCTGTAAAGGTGGTACTAAGCAAAAAGTTTTGCTCACAGCTGCTGGTCATGAGGTGATACCACAGAACCTGCTAACAGAACCTTGGACAGTTGAACGGTTGCGCTCATTTTTTGGCGATCGCCCCGTAGCCGAATGGTTTAATCCTTCCGCCCCAAAAGTAAAATCTGGTGAGGTGGTTCCTGAAAAAGTGGATGAACAAACGGCTTTGGCGCTGATGCTGAAAGAACCACTGCTAATTCGCCGTCCTTTGTTAGAAGTAGGCGAACAGCGTGAGGTAGGATTTGATGTCCAAAAGATTGATACTTGGATTGGCTTACAAGCTGTGGATGAATCTTTGCAAGAAATCAGCGACAAGCTTTTGAAGCAAGATTTGCAAAACTGTTCCCACGGTCATGGTCATCATCACCATAATCATTAGGATGGCTGTAACCATCATGATGAACAACATCAAAAGCAAGCCAGCTTAAGTTATTAGACTTCTTGCATGAATCAAAAGCCCTCTCCCAAGCTTGGGAGAGGGCTTTTGAAATTGGCTCTAGTCTTTAGCTAACTTGTTGTTGGATGTGTAGTAAACCCTACTACCACTATCAGGTACAAAATGGCAGCTGACACATGAACGCCATAATGACTTCCAAATTGGTTCTTCCGATTTGTGGAAATACTCACCCATCACTGGTTTTATTGCCTCAGTTGCCTTCAGCAAATTGTAGTGAGGGATGTTAAGGAATATATGGTGAGCAACATGAGTACCAATATCGTGATGGATATGATTAACCAAACCATAATCACGGTCAATACTAGAAATTGCGCCTTTCAGGAAAGTCCAATCTTCTCCACGATACCAGGGAAGCTCTGGCTCAGTGTGGTGCAAGAATGTCACCAAATCTAGCCAAACTATGAATACAAGGTAGGGCACAGCATAATATTTCAGCAACCACATCCAACCCCATTGGTAGGTGAGGAAACCTAGCAAGCCTACCATGCCAATCAAAAGTACAGTACTAGTGATGACATCCCATTTTTCCGATGGCTTGAAAAGCGAACTGCTGGGCATAAAGTGCGAGCCTTCTTTATTAGGAGAACGCTTAAACAGATACACAGGATAAGCCAAGAGAAAAACATAATACCTGCCTATCTTTTGGGCTAAAGGCATCTCCTTATATTGTGATTCCGTCACAGGATACCAGCTTTCATCGTTATCGATATTGCCAGTATTTTTGTGATGGGTTCTGTGGCTGATCCGCCAACCATGATAAGGAACAAGTATTGGTGTGTGAGAAAGATGTCCAATCAAATCATTGAGCCATTTCTGCTTAGAAAAAGATTGGTGTCCGCAGTCATGCCCGACTACAAACAAAGCCCAAAACATCGTTCCTTGCATTAGCCAGAAAATCGGGAAGAAAAGCCAAGAATCCAGGTAATTAGCTACTGCATAAAGCAGACCGATAATCAGGATGTCACGAAAGAAGTAAAAAAGTGATTTTGTTACATTGGGCTGAAAGCATTCAGCAGGGATTGCAGATTTTAAATCTTGAAGAGTGAAAGGTAATTTAGTTGTATCCTCAGACGTTTCACCGCTAAGAGGATTGTTGAAACTGATGGTATCTAATTGCACTGAATTCTTTTGTTAGATATAAATCGGAACTTGATTTTGAGACAAGATAATCTAACCTCTAGGATGCCCACGAAACTAGCGATCGCTAACACCAAAGAAGATAAATTTTGGCAATTTACCTAACAATTTTTAGTTAGTAAAAAGTCGCCAAATTCTATTTAAACACAGCATAATAAACGCTCTCGTTGAGTTCAAGAGCGTGAGTGTAGTCACAGCGCTATTTATCGCTCTGTATAATGTTCGTCGAAAGTCTTATAGCCAATATCAGTTGTGTATAGTTGACACTGGTCTGTAATCTGTTTCATTAAAGGCCAAGAAAACTGACACTCATCATGTAGATAAGGCTCCCAATTTTCTTTGATGCTGCTGTAAGCTAGCCGCAAATTATAAGAAGGAATCGCAGTGGAAATATGATGAGGGACATGAACATTAATATCGTGGCACAGGACTTCTACCCAACGTGGATAATCACAATGAATAGTTCCAGATAGCTGTGCTAGAGCCTCGTTCCACTTGTTCGCTGTCGCAAAAGGAACATCTGCGGCAGTGTGATGAACAATAGTAAAAGTACTCATCCAAAAATGGTAAATCATCCAGGGTACTAGCCAAAACTTGACAAATCCCCAGATACCAGTTGTAGCGACCAGAAGCGGGAAAGCGATCGCTGCAAATACAACTACTACAGCCACAGACAGCTTGATACTCGATTGGTCTTTCGTTTTGAAGTTCCGCCAATCAAAATGCACCACAGCCCAATGTCCAATGGAACCTACCCACCAGAAGCGTTTACGCATGAATAGTTCAAAAGCAGACTGTCGGGTTTTATCCCAATTTTCAAACACTTCTGGTCTAATTGGATGCCAAGCGTTATCCTCATCCAGCTTGTTGGTATGAGTATGGTGGTAATTATGCTTAATCCGCCAACTATGAAAAGGGTAAATCAACGGCATCATGAACAAATGCCCCACCAAATCATTTACCCAACGACGTTTGGCAAAAGACCTGTGACCACAATCATGGCCAATTACAAAAAAACCTGTTAAAGCAGTGCCCGTAAAAATCCAAGCTAGGGGCAAAAGAAACCAAGGAGTGATAATCAGGCTGTAATAGCCCAAGGCGACTGCCAAGACACTCAGCAGGACTTGTGTCCAAGCTTTGCGACGGTTCTGCTGAAAACATTCGCGTGGCAGGGTTTTGACAATATCTTTGAGCCGAAAGTCGGAATTACTAGGCTCGTCACTTAGTTTCTGGCTATTAATTATTGATGTAGTCATGGACACCTAAAAAACAACAAACTCCTCCACCAAGTCACCAAAAAGTAACTTGCCGTAAAAATTCTTCACATTAGCGCTTCGGATTATAGCAACCTAACCGACACAAGCGCACCCGTAAGTAAATAGCTTTTTGAAAAGTTAGGAGTTAGAAGTGATGAATTATGAGTTAAAAAGGCTACACATCCTAACTCCTAACTCTTAACTAACTTTTGTTGGGGCCAACTTCACATTAGTAGCCAGACCAACTGCTTGTAGCAATTGAACTGTCATCCAGGTTAAATCGATTTCCCACCATTCCAGCCCATGACGAGCTGAGTATTGAAAAGCATGATGGTTATTATGCCAGCCTTCACCGAAAACTAGTACGGCTACCCACCAGCAATTAGTCGATCTATCACCAGAATCATAGCTCCGATAGCCAAATTTATGAGTCGCGCTGTTCACCAACCAAGTGCAGTGGTAAACCCAGACAATGCGAACAAAAATTCCCCAGACAACGAATGACCAGCCACCCAGAAGCAAAAGCAATACACCTAGAGCAACCTGGATCAAAATGAAATATTTTTCTAAAAACTGATAAACTGGGTCTTCGGCAATGTCTTTGGTGAAACGAGGAACATCAGCGTGAGCGGGACAATAGTGAATCAGCCAATCCATGTGGCTCCACCAGAAGCCTTTATTAGAATCATGGGGATCGGCATCAGTATCCGAGTGTAAATGATGGATACGATGTGTCCCTACCCACTCAATTGGGCCTCCTTGACACGAGAGTGTGCCGAAGAAAACCAAGAGATACTCTAGCCACTTGGGAGTTTGAAAGCTGCGGTGGGTGACAAGGCGGTGAAATCCTAGAGTCACTCCTAAGCCACCTGTTATCCAGTACAGCAAGAAACCCACACCAACTGCTGTCCAGCTAAAGTTACCAGGAACAAAGGCAAATAAAGCGCCAATGTGCAGTCCAATGAAAAACAGGGTATTAACCCAGTTAACTTGAGGTTTGGTTGAAGTAGCAATTGTCATGCAGTAACCTGAATTTGAATTTTCCAGCCTAGTCTGTGGGATTTTAAAATCCGCATATCTATAATTTAATTTTTTGAACGAGGAACTGATGAACAGCTTAGAACAGCTGCGGCAAGCAGAACAGGCACTATTAGAAATTTTTTCTGGAATTGACACTCAGGTCAAGCATAATCTAAAACGAGTGCTGGATGCTTTTCGTAATCACCGTGTAGGGGCACACCACTTCGCTGGTGTAAGTGGCTATGGCCATGATGATTTAGGACGAGAAACTTTAGATAAAGTTTTTGCCGAAGTTATGGGTGCTGAAGCTGCGGCTGTACGAGTGCAGTTTGTTTCGGGAACTCATGCGATCGCCTGTGCTTTGTTTGGTGTTCTCCGTCCTGGAGATGAAATGTTAGCAGTGGTCGGTTCTCCTTACGATACGCTTGAAGAAGTCATTGGTTTACGGGGTCAAGGTCAAGGTTCCCTTATCGAGTTTGGCATAAATTACCGCCAATTGGAGCTAACCCTAGAAGGAACTATAGATTGGCAAGCAATAAGAACTAGTGTGGCTGAAAATACTCGTTTAGTCTTAATTCAGCGCTCTTGTGGCTATTCTTGGCGTCCTAGTTTATCAATTGCCGATATTGAAAAAATCGTCCACTTAGTCAAACAGCAAAACCCAAACACCGTTTGCTTTGTAGATAACTGCTACGGCGAATTTATTGAAACCAGGGAACCCACAGATGTAGGTGCTGATTTAATAGCAGGGTCATTGATTAAAAATCCTGGTGGCACCATTGTTAGCGCTGGTGGTTATGTCGCTGGTCGCGCCGACTTAGTAGAAGCATCTGCTTGTCGCCTCACGGCTCCCGGTATTGGTAGTTATGGCGGCGCTACTTTTGACCAAAATCGCCTGCTATTCCAAGGTTTATTTCTGGCGCCGCAGATGGTAGGAGAGGCAATGAAAGGGACTTATCTTACTGGTTATGTATTTGATAAACTCGGTTATCCAGTAAATCCTGCTCCCCTAGCTCCTCGTGGAGATGTGATTCAGGCAATTAAACTCGGTTCTGCTGAAAAGCTAATTGCTTTCTGTAAAGCTATACAACAGCATTCTCCTATAGGTTCCTACTTAGACCCTGTTCCAGATGAAATGCCGGGGTATGAGAGCCAGGTCGTCATGGCTGGGGGGACATTTATTGAAGGGAGTACTTTGGAATTATCAGCAGATGGTCCTTTGCGATCGCCGTATGTAGTTTATTGCCAGGGGGGGACTCATTGGACTCATGTAGCGATCGCACTGGAAGCTGCGATCGATGCAGTTGGCAGTAACGCGTAGCACATATTAGAACTCTTGCATAAATATTTTGTGGTATGATTAAAGGTTCTTCTAATTTCAGTTTTATCGATTAAGTTTTCGATTATATTTCTTCTGGTCTGTTGTTAACTTCTTCCCTTTCGGTTTTTTAATTGGTGTTTCGCTTAATTGATGAATTTTAGTGATTCCTTGATAGCCTTTATCCGCTATCACTTTGAGTAATTCTCCAAATCTTACACCACTGGTTTTAAATAGTTGAAAATCCATGAATTTTCCCAAAACCATGCGCTAAACAAATGATTTGACTACTTTTGTGATGGATAATTACTTGCGTTTTTAACGTATTCTTCAAGAGTTTGCCACTAAAAAAGAATTAGCCAGAATCAGAGTTTTAGGTGAGCATATCAATCGGAAGTTGAAGGTGTTTAAAATTTTGTCCCTTACTTATAGAAATCGCCGAAAAAGATTTAGTTTGAGGTTTAATCTGATTGCTGCTCTCTACAATTACGAGCTTCTTCTCCCCCAAACCCAATCTTCCTGACCGACTTTTGCAAGAGGTCTAATATATGGTTTCTGTTTTGGCAGCTGCTCTCCCAAACTCAACACTCTGCTCAAATCCACCTGTCAATAGGGTTTGAGACGCGCTAACTCTGACCATAAAAGCAATAGCTTTTTGCCCTTTCCCTTGCCCCTTACCGTTTTTTATAAATAACTGATGATACACTTCTTGCTCCTGCCTTCTTGTATTAAGGCAATGTCGGTTCAGAAATGCTCAAAGTTTTGTTGGCGTCAGCTTTCGAGGACTCATTTGCTGGAACGGATGCAGTTATTTCCCCAATGCCGCTGTCGTTTGTCCCACTACCAGGACGCAAGGCACTTAAAGCAGTCTTAATCACAACAGCTGTAGGTACTGCCACAATTACACCCAACAGTCCGCCAATTCTTGCCCCTGTTAAGACCGAAATTAAAATCCAAACTGGATTTAAACCGGTAAAACTGCCTAAAATTCGAGGGGCAATTAAGTTTTCGAGAATTTGCTGTACAATTACCGCTGCGATCAACACTCTCACACCCATTGAAAAATCTTGCAACGCGACCAACAGTGTAGTCAGGGCGATGCCTACAGAACCGCCAAAGGGTACGAGAGCCATTAGACCAATAGTTAGTCCAAATAGCAATCCAAATGGCACTTTCAGCCACAAAAAGGTAGGAATAAGGGCTGAAGCCATACAGGTAGATAAAATCAACTGGGTGATGAAGAAATTTTGGAAGCTTAAGCGGACTGTTTTGGAGAAAGGCTCGCGAAATTTATTAGGTAGCCATTCGACTAAACTTTGCCAGAGTTCACCCCCGTGCTGTAAAAGATAAAAAGTCAAGACCATCGTCAAGAGAATATCTAGCAGACTAGTAACTGTGAGTACAGCCAGATTTAAAACTTGTCCAGCGATCGCTTGTAATTGTCCTTTGACGCGATCGTTGATTTGCACTACCAGAGCATCAAGGTTAATCGGCAAGCCAAAAGTCTCAGCTTTTTCGTTTAATATCATTAACTGAGAGCGTCCAGAGTCGATCAGCTCTGGCAAACGAGCCACCAGTTGTTCAGCTTGGGTAAGAGCCAGGGGAAAAAGTGTCACACCCAACGCCAATAAAATCGATAAAGCCAAGAGAAATACTAAAATAGCAACTTGCTCTCGCTTCGCACCATGATGCTCCATCCAGCTCACGGGGTAGTTGAGCAGAAATGCTAGCACTGAGGCTCCAACTAAAATCACTATGAGAGAATGGAAATAATTAAAGAATACCGAAAGTGCCCAACCATTGAGAACTAGCAGCGGAAGGAATAACGCGATCGCCCCGATTCGCGCTATTGGTGTGAATCTTTGCCACCAGTCGAGTAGCTTGCGTGTCTGCATTTTGAGCTGATTGGAATAGAACTAAATGAAATTTTTCTTTACAGCTTATTATCTCTAACTATATGAGTCTTATTCATCCTTCTAGTTTAGGAGTTAGACTAACCCCAATGAAGAATTTTGAACCAAAAGAGAATGGGGAGTGGGGAATGGGGAACTCGGGGCCCCCTCTGGGGATTAGGAGCAATGGGGAGTGGGGAGCAGGGGAGCAGGGGAGCAGGGGAGCAGGGGAGCAGGGGGAGAATAATAATGCCCCATCCCCAATGCCCAAAACACAGTTGCTTTTACATTTAGTTCCGATCGTCGGCTTTTTTCCATCCTTGTGGACGCTCTATCGGGGCCAGGGTAGTCGGGAACAACTTGCTATTAGTCGTCTGTCTATTGCTTTGGCACTTACTTGGTTGTTGAGTTATCTATTATTAGCTACCGGAGCAGCAGCTTCAGATTTTTTTCCGCTACGTCTATTTATCCTCAATAGCTTTCTCACGTCAGGTTACTTTTTAGTAAGTATTTGGTTGATTTTGCGCCTAATGCAGGGCAAATCTAGTCGTTTACCAGGGTTTAGTAATTTAGCTGAACGAGTGCTTGGCAAGTATTTATCTTAATTTTTTATGGTGATAATTTATCGGTGTTTTTACTGATTTTTGAAAATTTTCTGGCTGATTTCTCTATATATCTAGTCAAATCCAGTTTATTATTGCCATACTTCAGTAAAACATCTCCAGGTTGTCCCAAAAAAAGAATAAATGCTGCTATAAGTGTTGTGGTTGACACTACATTAAAAAAGTTAGCACCGATAATTAAGAGTTAGCTATTATGGGTTGATTTGTTTAGGTGTTTTTAGTCTGCAAAATTACTGAATTTGATTAGTGAGTAAGTGTGAGGAAGTCTGTGACCATTCAAAGAAGTTCGGCGGAAGAAAACCAGTCGGGAAAAGCCTCAAAATCCAATAAAAAAATTCCCCAAAACTCGACATCAGGACGTTGGCTGTGGTTTTGGGTAGGTATGAGTGGTATTGCGATGGTATCAGCAACTGCGGGGGCGCTTTTGGCGGTGTCTTTGACCAGTACGCCTTTGCAACAAGCGCAGCTAACTCCAAAGGATGAGGCGGCTTTTGATAGCGATCGCATTTCTGGAGGTGTGCTGCGATTTTCAGAATTAACTCGTCCAGTGAATCTTTTGGTGATGGGAATGAGCGTACTTCCCCCAGATATCCAAAACCCTCCTGAAGATACCAAAAATCTCAAATACCTACCCCAAGTCAACTCTTTTGATGGTCTTTCCGATGTGATGCTCTTGGTCAAATTTGATCCAGAGACGAAAAAAATAAATATGCTCTCCATTCCCAGAGATACCCGCACACAAATAGAGGGTTATGGAGTGAAAAAAATTAACTCCGCCAACGTTGAAGGCGGGCCAGCTTTGACTGCCAGAACTGTTAGTAATCTCTTAGGAGGAGCGGGAATCGATCGCTATGTCCGAATTAACGTTTTGGGAGTTGCCAAGCTGATTGATGCTTTGGGTGGCGTGACTGTCTACGTCCCTAAAGATATGAAATATCAAGATGATTCTCAGCATTTATACATCAATTTGAAGGCTGGTAAGCAGCATCTCAATGGCGAGCAGACATTGCAATTGCTGCGTTTTCGCCATGACGAACTCGGTGATATTGGTCGGATTCAGCGCCAGCAAATGGTCATGCGTGCTTTGATGGAGCAAACACTCAACCCAGCTACTGTTGCTCAATTACCTAAAGTTCTTGATGTAGTAAAAGAACACATTGATACTAACTTGACGGTTGAAGAGTTAGTGGCGCTAATGGGTTTTGGGGTGCGGACAAATCGCTCTAATATGCAAATGTTAATGCTGCCAGGTCGCTTTAGCGAAAAAGGCGAGTTTGATGCTAGCTATTGGTTGCCCAACAAAGATGGGATTGCGAAACTGATGGCTCAACACTTTGGTTTGGAGTCAGAACAGGAACAGCTGGCAACTACAACTAACCCCCGCTCTTTACGTGTAGCAATTCAAGATAGTACAGGTGGCGATCGCTCTAACCTGCAACCGTTAATTAGAGCCTTGGAAAAATCTGGATATCGCAATATCTATGTGGCCAAGGCATGGGGTGAACCTCTAGACGTAACTCACATTGTCGCCCAACAAGGAGATGGCGACAGTGCCGAATCAATTCGCAGCACATTGGGATTTGGAGAAGTGCGGGTGGAAAGCACTGGCAACCTCGGCTCAGATATCAGTATCCAGGTAGGTAAAGATTGGTTGGAACAAAAATCTATTTTGGAGAAGTCGTTGACACCTTAAAGGGTATATCTGCTGACACTGAATTTACTACTTGGCTCAGTTCTTGGAGTTTAGCTGCTACTACACCATTGGTTAATAATTCTTCTGCTTTAGCTAAACCCTCTGCCATATCTGAACAAATACCACTCCGCCATAGATAAAATCCGCCATTCCACAAGGCTGTTTGCATCAATTCACCTGGTTTACCTGCCAAAACCTCTTGAATATTCGCCACCAGTTCTTCAGTAGTTCCAAGGGGTACGTTTTTGGTAGTAAAGCCGTAATCGCGCGGTACGAGGTGCAATCGTTCTACCTCTTGGGGTGCTACGGATGAAGATAAGCTGATGATTGCAGTGCGATCGCGCGGTAAGTCGCAACTACCTTCTAATCCTTTGACTAATGTAAATTTTGTCACTCCTCGTAGTCCGAGAGCTATCTGAAACATCCCTTCTGTTGGCGGATGGACAAACCCAGCAATTACGTGAGCATCGCCAGCATAAGGACACCAGATTAGCTCCATTGTCGCCAACGGCGGACGTTTGCCAAGTTGGTCGCGGTACTCCCAAATAGTTGTAGTTAAGGGAAAATGCTGAGGTAGATAAATAAAGCCGATTCCCGTTTGCTCAAACACTTGTTGGGTTTGTGCTAAGGGTAAGGTAGTCCAATCGACTCCTAAACCCTGCCAAATATCTATCAGAGGTAAGCCGTACTTCGTGGGTAGGCGATCGCCACCATGCATTACCACTGGTTGTCCAACTGCGGCAAGTAATAAAGCTATGACGGGACTAATTGGTGCTGTACGTGTCCTACCATCATAAGGGATGCCAAGAGCGATCGCAGGTCGCCCAGAGGCTATAGGTTGCAGTTTTGGCCCCAGTTCCTCATAAGCATCCAACATTCCGGCTAACTCTTCTCCCGTTGGACGCTTGATTCGATGAGCAATCAAAAACGCCCCAATTTGGGCTGGTGTGGCTTCACCCAGCAGCATCATTTTAGTAGCGGTGGCTGCTTGGGCGCGAGTTAAATTCTCGGCTGTGTGGTTTCCACTGCCTACTTTTTGCAGAAATTCCCGAAATAGATTGCTCATTTTTCCTTTGTCCTCTGTCCACCGTCATGTGTCCATTGTCCTTTGTCTTTCGTGATAATCGAAAAATGACTCATGACCGAATATTGGATTTTGGATTTAACAAAGAAATGCGAGTTCGACGAACTAAAAATAGCAGGATGTAGAGCAGATAAGTCTTTGGGGTAGATGTCAATAAATGGTTGTTAAGGCAAATAAGTATAAGCAGTCAAACCCGCAATTAAGTTGACAATTATATTGAAAACACTACGATGTCTAAAGTCCGTAAAATGCCTTGAAAATCAGGATTTACAGTCAGGTTTAGCTTCTAATTTCATTATTAAGCCGAAAACGCTAAGAATAACAACTGCTATTATTTCCCAACAAAGGTTTCAAGCGATTTACAGAGGTATTTGGCATACTATCTACTGAAAAACCAAAATTTTTATACTTCTACAGAATCAATGGGAAGCCGTGATCGCACATTACCAAAAATCCCAAGAACTCCAACCTAACTCCATCGAAGCAGAAGTAATTTTGGCAAATGCCCGCTACGCTCAGGGAACATTACCCCCAGATAAGCAGCTGCATTACGCCACCCTCAACTATGAATTGGGTAGCAAACGAAAACAGGTAGGTGATTTCAAGGTTGCGATCGAATACTATCGCCAATCCATCACAATGCAGCCCACTCTAGCAGAAGCTCACTATCACCTCGGCATCGCATTCCAAAAACTAGGAAGCTTGGACGATGCGATCGCACATTACCAAAGCGCCCAAGCCCTTCAGCCCGACTGCCTTGAAGCAAAAGTGAGTTTAGCGAATAGGTAAATACCCCACCCTCCCTTTAGTAACTACGGTGTACATACAAGTCCTAAAAACCTAGCTTAATATTTTTCTCGTTCCCAGTCTCTCAATACGGTTCGGTTCAGGTTTTTTGATGAAAATTTTAGATCGCAAAGATGCGATAAATCGCCGTCTTTACAAAACGACTGATTATTGTAGAGGCGGCGATTCATCGCGTTTCTGTGCAAAACTACACTACATATATAGTGAAATTAACTAGGTTATCTTGACCAAATCGCAGTGAATCGCCGTTGAGTAGGCGATACTGCATACCGGGAGTCAAAGGATTGTTGTTTAAATAAATACCATTTGTACTCATATCAACAATCATATAAGAATTTTGCGACCAGTCCCAATCGACTCGCGCATGACGACGAGAGACTATTCCCTCACTGGGAATACCGGTTAAGTCAATTTCTGGCGGCGCTATTCCTGGACTCTGACTGCGGCGACCAATATAACCGCCTTCTCCAATGAGGTGAAATTCTCTGCCAGTGCTATGAATCAGTTTTAAGGCTGGCGCTCTTTGAGGTGGAGGAGTATAAACAGGTGGTGTTGGTTGATAGGAAACTCGTGGCTGATAGACTGTTGAATAATCAATGGGGGCTTGTTGGGGAGCTTGGTAGTTAGGTTGCTCTGTAGGCGGTCGCTGATACTGAACAGGTGGTTGACTAGGTTGTTGTTGAATAGGCGGAGGTTGACTAGGCGGTTGTGGTGTAGGGGAAACTACATTACCCAGAGGAGTGGAACACCAGGGACAAACCTTAGCATTGTTAGGCAGGGCGCGGTTAAAATATTCGCAACTAGGATTAGGGCACCGATTTGCAGGCATAAGAATTTATATCATCAGGCATAGGTTGTAAAGCTACAAGACCTACTTTACTAAGTAAACACTGACCCTGACGAGTAGTTAGCATCTGGGCAAATGTAGAACCACCAGCTAGGCGGTTGCTGTCTTTAGGGTACACTACAAAAATAGGGTATCCCAAGGGGTAGCTTTGGAAAGTTGTGACATCAACATAATAATCATCATGTTGACACAAATCATCTGAGGGATTTATTGAGCGACGATCGCGCTTTTGAAACAGAGGTTGAATAGCCGACTTTTTAGGATCTGCGATCGCTAGAGGATAGCCAGTACACTGACTCGAAGTTTTACTGATAATCCCAAAACTGATAATACCAGTAGTTCGCCCATCTAAAGTTTCACTACGTATTAGATTTTGGGTTTTTGTTGTATCAAGTTTAGTAACTTTCGCTGCAAATAAAGCTTCGTCTTGAGGGGCATTTTGCAGAACTATTTGTTGAAATTTACTGATTGCTTCCGGTTCAGTTGGGGCAAAAGGTTTCACCGGCAGATTTGGAAGTTTGGGATTAATCTGCTGCCAATTAGTAATTTTACCTGTGTAAATTTGACGCAATTGCTCAATATTGATTTGCCCCCCAAGAGCATTGGCAAGATTTGAGTCTCTTTTATTAAATGCGACAAAAACAAGTAACCCATCATAGGCTACTGCTTTTTTCGCAAGTTTATCTGTAATGTTGTCTACCAAACTAGTAATTGCAAAATCTTTTTTGTTTATTTGGACTTCTTCGATACTTTTAATCGGATTATTTATATTTGATGACAAAACAGATTTATAGTCAAATGTTGCTGTTGCATCTGGCTTTGGTTTGGTCAATAAATCTCCTAAACGACTGTTGTCCACCAATTGCGTTAAAACAAAACTCCATGTACTCTCTTTTTCTCCTGTGTAGGTAAATTGTCCAGAAGGAACGTTGGGTACTTCTGAGAAATTCCGCACAAGTCTAGACCATTGGATATATTGATTAGGATTATCTGTTTTCCTGCCCCAAAGCCAATACCAAATTCCGCCACCAAGTAGTAATAAAAATAGGATTAATAGCAAAATTAAGGGCGTTGGCAAAGGCTTTTTTATTTCTTGATAACCTGGCGATCGCAGTGAACTTGAACTTTTAGCACGATCTTCTTGAGGAAGTTCTAGTATTGCTTTACGAGCCGCTTCTGCACTCTCAAAAGGAGTTTCCAGCCCAATTAAACGATAAAGAAAGTGCTTTAAATTGCTATCGGTATCCGGCCATTGTTGATTATCTCTAGGGTCGAGAGGCTGGTTAGATGAAAAATTAGTTGTTCGCCCTACCCATAAATAAAAGGCTAATAATCCTAATGATTCTATATCTTGGTCAGGTCTGGCGGGAGCAGGTTGAGGAATAATTGGGGGAATAAATAAGTTTTCCCAGATAGCTAAATCACAAAAATATATAGAAAATTTATGATTATTTTCTACTTTAATTAAAGTACTGTCTAAATTGATATTGCCGTGAGT
This sequence comes from Nostoc sp. JL23, assembly GCF_017115065.1. Lineage (NCBI taxonomy): Bacteria > Bacillati > Cyanobacteriota > Cyanophyceae > Nostocales > Nostocaceae > Nostoc > Nostoc sp. JL23. The sequence continues at coordinate 87,857 of NZ_JABXKN010000072.1, read as the reverse complement.
AATACCCAGTTGTGTTTGATTGGAGGGAAAACGCAGCTTTTGAGTGTGGAGAAACTGAAGAGTTTGTAAACCTTGATTTAGTACTTCACGCACCTCAAGAGATGTCATTGCTCCCTTTTCTATGAGATGCTTACCTAAAGTTTGGGATGACTCGATTCCTTGAATAATTAAATAACAACGCTCTCCTTTTTCATCTGCGATCGCTTCTTTAGTTTCCACCAGACGGAAATTTTGAATTCGACTATCGGCTAAACTTACCCCACCCACCCGTTTAAAAGTCTCTTTCCGCTTTTGAGTCTCACTTTCATTAAAAGAACGATTGGGGAGCAGGTATTCTTTGATGATTACAGGTTGTTTGTCTTTAAGCTGAACACCTGAGTATAAACGGCCTAAACCCCGCACACCGACAAAACTAGCTATTTGATAAGTTCCCTGACTTCCTTTAATCTCAGCCTCCTGTGGTAAAGTTGCTGGAAAACCACATTCCAAGCAAAACTTAGCACCCTTGATTTGCTGCGCCGTTTGGAAAGGGCGATCGCAACTTAAGGGAGAATTGTACGAGCAGGGGTATTCTTGATAAAAAGATTCAAATGAAGCCATATCCAAAAAGTTTCGTGAATTGCGCCGACTACTTCCGTCGCGCTCAAGCATGAACTAATCCTAGCTTGAGGGCAGTCACAATCGCTTGAGTCCGGCTAGTAACCTTCAATTTTTCAAAAATACTGGTGAGATGTGCCTTAACAGTAGCAACTGTTACATACAAATGTTTAGCGATTTCTTCATTAGAAGCACCTTGAGTTAACCAGTATAAAACCTCTTGCTCTCTTTCCGTTAAATGCACCTCATGACATGCTTTTACACAAGAGTCTGAATAAGCTTGAAAAAACCGGAAAAATCGACTAGCAACTTCTGAAGGTAGATAAATTTCCGACCTAGTTACAGTGTCAATAGCTTCACACAATTGGGTTGCCACACGATTTTTAAACACATAACCTGCGGCTCCTCCCTGCATCGCTCTAAAAATCCAGTCGTCTTCTTGATGAGCCGACAATACTAAAACTTTGCCAGTGTAACCAGCTTCTTTAAGACGTGCCAGAACTGTAATTCCATCACATCCTTTCAATTGCATATCCAGCAAAATTAAATCTGGACACTTCTGAGTTGTAAATTTTAAAACCTGCTCAACAGAATCTGCATCACCCATCACTTCTACAGGTAATGCAGAATTAATACTATAAAAATTTAGGAGAGTACGTAACCCTTGACGGAAGCGTTCTTCGTCATCTACGAGTAAAACTGAAAGTTTTTTACGATCGTTAATCATATTTTTATGATGTTAGCATTCGCATAGCCTCTCGTAGAGAAGCGGTAGTGATTCTAAGTACTCCTGTAAAGAAGCAAGCTAGCAAGAGCGTCTTCCTAAAGAGCTTTATTATGAATTAATTCACGCTTTTTGGTCGAGGCAAAATCATCGAAAACTGTGCCCCACTTTCTAATAAAACTTGCGCCCAGATACTTCCTTGATGATCTAGAATAATTTTTTTAGCAATAGTTAAACCCAGTCCTGTGCCTCCTTTCCGTCGGGAATAAAATGGGGTAAATATTTTTTGTAAATCCTCTTGAGACAATCCTGGCCCTTGATCGGAGATTTTAATTAAAACTTCATCTTGAAAAATTTGCCAGCTACAGGTAATAGTTCCTGAATTAGGACTAAAATGCGCGGCATTACTGAGGATATTATCAAAAACTTGTTTCATTTGTAATTTGTCTATCTTCAGTATTGTCGATGTATCGGGGATCGATATTTGAAGTTTTTTCTGACTAATTATAGGTTGCAGATTTGTGATACTTTCAGCCACCAAACTTCTTAAATCTTGAAACGTTACCCTTAACTTTGAACTTTGACCGCAATCAATCAGTTCGTTTAAGTTAGTATCTAAATCTTGTATACTTTCGCCGATGATTGTTGCTTGCTCTTGCCAAGGGCTATCCTCTAAACCTAAGCAGAGATTATGTGCATACAATCCTATAAGTCCTAGAGAGTTACGCAATTGATGACCGACTCGATGCAAGATATCTTCTAGGAGTTTAATTTCAGTTTTTTGTCTGCCATAGTCCAAGGAAATATCTACATACTTACTCAGCAGCATAGCAGAGCGTTTTACATATAGTTGTAAACTCGACGAGAGAGGCTCATGAGTAATGATTTGAATATATTCAGGTTTTTGATTTCTATAGGATATGGGGCAAATGTAAGAAATGGATGAAAAGTCTTTAAGTTTAAATTCCTGTAAAGTCAAAGTAGGCGGAAAATCTGTAAGCCATGCTTCTGAACGCAAATAAGCTAAAGTTTTTGAGGAAAAAGGAACTTGGTCTTGGCCATAATTTATCACCTCTTGATTAGCTCTCAATAATGAATCATGATAGACAATCCGAGCGAAAAAAATTGGATACTGACTAGTTAACTGCTCAGACTCAAGCTGACAAAAGCTTTGGATGTCTGAGGAACTCAAATAATTCGAGCCATTGTCTAGTTTTTGGACAGAAAAGCCTAGTGTCATAGCTTCACTCGCTTTTTGCAACCAAATATTTTTACTCTTCTGCTGACCAGTATAAAATTATGCAGTCTCAGGAATGTTTATTTTTTTGTTAAGTTCTCTTTTGAGATAATTCATACAAATAATTATTAAGGTTTGTATTGACATGTGTATCAAGCTAACTTTGCTATGTAAACAAGTTTGTAGTCAGGACTAAAGTCCTGATGTTAAACACTGAAATGCTTACTATGTACCCAAGCTTTCGTTAGCTTAATGGACTACTTGGGTTGGCTTTTCAGCCATTAGTGTCAAGTTAAGATGAAATCACTGGGGTCAACTAGTATAGCTAGGGACTGGGGACTGGATGAAAAGTCTTTTTGTGTTTAGGTTTTATCCTCCTCAAATTAAAATTGAACAAAAATAATAATCGGCTGCTTGAATTCAATAAACGGCTGCCCGAATTCAATAAACGGCTGCCCGAATTCAATAAACGGCTGCCCGAATTCAATAAACGACACCCCGAATTCAATAAACGACACCCCGAATTCAATAAACGACACCCCGAATTCGATGAACAACTGCCCGAATTTAATAAACGACACCCCGAATTCGATGAATATACCTTTGAAATTTGGGCTTCTGTCTTAACTTGACACTAATGCTTTTCAGCCCACCCCACAAGAAAAAATGTAGTGTGTCTAATTAAGAACTGCTCCAGATTAATCTACAAACTGAAGTTGCTGCTTTACGGATTCTTGACCCAATACGCCATTTCAAAATATCGACAAAAGTCTAATTAACTTTAGAAGCCCGATACATATACTGTAGATGCATCTGGATTAGCTACCAGCAGAACACCTTCATGCTTATCTTCGTTCTTCAAACTTTAGCCGAAATTCTAGCTGGAGGAACCTCACTTACTAGTACAGAGCAAATTGACTTTAGCCATCCTGGTAATCGAAGGGAAGAGGGAGCAGGCCCGACTCTCAATTTGTATATTTTTGATATACGTGAGAGTAAGCAGGTACAACATTCTGGCAGGCAAGTAGAACGCAAGCTAACACGCGCTCTACAACCTGCCACTGTAAATTGGGCACCCGCTTGGTTTGATGTTTCGCTGCTATTAACAGCCTGGGATAGAACAGCTTTAGGTGAGCATCACTTTATTAGTGAGGCGTTGACTGTGCTGTTGCGCCATCGCACCTTGGAAGAGGAGTTTTTGGTTCCTGAATTACGGGGCTATGGTAATTTGAACATGACAGTTGCCCTAGAGCCACCAATTGAGATTGGCTCTTTATGGAGCGCTCTCAGTGTGCCATTACGTTCAGCCTTATATTTGACAGTCACAATACCCTTCGAGCCACAACCGACTCCAGTGCCTTTGGTTTGGGAGCGAATTTTCAATTTGCGAAATCAATTGTCTCGCGATAGTGACAGTCTAGTATTAACCAGGCGAGTTGCGATCGCGGGTATTGTCAAAAGTGCGGTGACAAATTTGCCGCTGGTAGCGACAGAAGTGGCTGTGAGAGGAACTGACAAGTCCATATCAACTACTAAAGAAGGGCTGTTCTTCTTTGAAGACCTTCATTTAGGTAATTATGTTTTGACTCTGAATCATCCTGGCTATTTACCCCAAAACGTCAATGCATTGGTAGATAACCAAAGTAATACTTTCAAAGAAATATTTCTAACTCCTGAATAATTAGATTTTTACTGACTTGGAGAAACTTCATGGCTAGACTTGATTACTTTGCTCCTGGTGTTTACATTGAAGAAATTGACCGGGGTAGCCGACCAATTGAAGGTGTTAGCACAGCAGTTGCCGGATTTGTAGGTTTTACAGAAGACGTTCGTGGTGGGGCTGAATTATACAAGCCCATGCTAGTAACCACTTGGACGCAATTTTTAAACTACTTTGCGCGTCCCAACTCTGACGGCTTCACCGACTTCAACGCTTATTTACCCTTTTCAGTCTACGGCTACTTTATGAATGGTGGCGGTCGTTGCTGGGTAACAAGCATCGGAACTCAGTTACCAGGCGCACCCAAACCCGCGACTCCAGAACCAGCTAACTTACGAATCAACGCTCGAGGTAATCGTCCAGCCCTGCGTTTTACTTTGCGCCCTGAGCAAGCAGCAGGCGGATTAGTAAATATCGTTATTATAGATGGTTCACCGCGTGCCCTACCTGAAGGTACTGAAGGAGAAGCACCTCCAAATACGGGCGAGTATTTCACCATCCAAATTCGTCGCGGAGATGAACTTTTAGAGGAATATGAGAATTTGACAATGAACCGCGAGCCTAATGGTCAAACGGCAACTTATGCGCTGGCGGCATTGAGAAATTCGATGTATGTCACTGTAGAAGACATAACTCAAAGTGGACAGCCTTTAGCTCGTCGTCCGGTTAATGGTCAATATGAACTAGCGCCACCCATTGTTGCTGCCACACCCGATAGATTTTCACAAAATTTAGAAGGGGTTCGAGACGATCGCACCGGGGTACGCGGTATCTTTGAAGTTGATGAAATCACAATGCTGGCTTGTCCTGATGTGATGCGGGCTTATCAAGAGCAGGTGCTGAATTTAGATCAAGTTCACGGTATCATCGAACTGATGATTAGTATGTGCGAGGGTTCTGCCAGTGGCGATATTCCCAACCCGCCCAACCGGATGGTTGTACTTGATTCGCCACCGGAAGCCGTCAAACCGCAACAAGTAGTGGAATGGTTGAATAGGTTTAACCGTCGTTCGATGTTTGCGGCCCTTTATTATCCTTGGATTAAAGTACCGAATCCACGCGATCGCGGTAATCCAATTTTAGTACCTCCTTGTGGTCATGTGATGGGTGTTTGGGCCCGCACCGACGAAACCAGAGGAGTTTACAAAGCCCCTGCAAATGAAGTTCCCAGAGGCGTAATTGGTTTGGGTTATGACACCAACTTCCGCGAACAAGAATTATTAAACCCCTTGGGGATAAATTGTATTCGCAGCTTCCCCAATCGAGGTATCCGCATTTGGGGCGCACGCACTTTAGTTGAGCCAGATAAAACAGAGTGGCGTTACATCAGTGTGCGTAGATTAATTAGCTATATCGAAAAATCCCTAGAACTGGGGACTCAGTGGGTAGTTTTTGAACCGAACGACCAAGATTTATGGGCGCGTGTCACCCGCACCGTCAGTAACTTCTTAGAGCGTATCTGGCGTGAAGGTGCTTTATTTGGTGCATCTCCAGCCCAAGCATTTTATGTCAAGTGCGACGAAGAATTGAACCCACCAGAAACCAGAATTTTAGGACGTTTATATATTGAAGTCGGAGTTTGTCCCGTCAGACCAGCTGAATTTGTTGTTTTCCGCATCAGCCAATGGAATGGCATTGAAGATAGCGAATAGACCAAGAATTCTCCTCTTGTAGAGACGCGATTTATCGCGTCTCTCCCCATTGCCCATTTCAAAATTAATTACACACAAAGGAGTCTAAAAGTATGGCAGGCGAATTTTTAACCTCTTGTAAGTTTTACTTTGAAGCTGACGGAATTACTGATAAATTCATTAAAGAAATTAGCGGACTAGGCGTTGAAAATACACCAGCGCAAGAAGTTCACGGTTCATCTAAGGGCGCTAAACTAATGCGTCAAGCTACACCAACTGTTGTTAAATTTACCAACATTACAGTAAAAGTCATCGCCACTGATGATATAGACCTTTATAAATGGTATCAAGACTGTAACGAAGATATGGGAGACCCTCGGAAGTGGGCACAGAATCGTAAGACTGGTTCAGTGGTTGCTTACGACCAACAAGGCTCTGAAAAAGCACGCTGGAACATTGTCAATTGTTATCCCTGTAAATACACCGGGCCTACCTTAACAGCCTCTGGTGGTGATATGGCAAATGAGACTGTTGAATTGGTTCACGAAGGAATTAAACGAATCAAATAATTAGCATTTGCAGTAATTAACAGTGGTACAATCCGCAAGCCGAATTCCAGAAGTTCTGACAGCCCATCGGTTCTATTTAGAACTGACACTAGAAGGTCAAAACGATGCCAATTGTTTCTTTTTGGAGTGTCAAGGCTTTAAAAGAACACAAGAGGTTATTGAAATTACTGAAGTCACTTCTCAAACCTGGGGTACAAAAGGGCAATCAAAAGGTCAGGTGGTGAGAACTAAGCTTCCTAGCAATCCCAAGAGTGGTAATCTGATTCTGCGTAGAGGTACCACCAACTCTATGGATTTTTGGAAGTGGTTTGAGAAAGTCGAAAAGGGTAATTGGTCTGAGCAACGTAGACTTGTTGCTTTGTCTATTTATAATCAGGCAAATCAAGAAGTAGCTAGATTTGAGTTAGCCGGTGCTTGGCCTGCAAGTTACAAGATTGCCGATGTCAACGCCCGCAGCCATGACATCGAAATTGAGGAGGTGGAGGTTGCTTTTGAGGAATTTAAACGCGTGAAGTAATTAGGAGGAGTATGTTTCCTACAGAGTTTGAATTTACATTGCCAAAGGGGTATCTAGACTCTGAAGGCAACCTCCACCGCAAAGGTGTAATGCGGTTATCAACGGCGATAGACGAGATTGCACCCTTGCGTGACCCACGCGTTAAAGCTAATCCCGTTTATGCCACAATTATTATCTTGTCGCGAGTGATTACCCACTTGGGTGCTTTATCAGAAGTGACCCCTGCAATCGTGGAAAACTTTTTTTCTCAAGATTTAAATTATCTCCAAGATTTTTACCGTCGAATCAATGGCTTGGAAGGCGAAACTTCCATACCGGAAGATACAGTAAATGCTCCCGAAGCACTTCTTCATAATTGAATTGGGCATGGGGCATGGGGCATGGGGCATTGGGCATTGGGAGTAGGGAGCAGGAGGCAGGAGAGCAGAGAGCAAAGACTCATTAATGGAGTTCAAAGCCTCATTAATGGAGCTAAAAGACTCATTAATGGAGCTAAAAGACTCATCCCCTATTCTCAATGCCCAATGCCCCATGCCCAATAATCAATGACCCTATTCTCAATACCCAATGCCCAATACTTCTCTACGAGAGGCTGCGCCAACGACTTCGCGGTAGTTGAGCGCAGTCGAAACTCAGTACAAGTGCCCAATGCCCAATGCCCAAATTAAATAACCTATGCGCCGTAAAAAGGATACTCTCTGCACAGAATTTGCTTTTACTCTTCCTAGAGGATTGAGTGATGGCGAACAACGAGTACATCGTCATGGGGTGATGCGTTTAGCCACCGCCAAAGATGAAATTTTGGTGCAACAAGAGCGCAAAGTTCAGGAAAATCCGGCTTACGGTGTCTTGGTAATGCTTGCAAGGGTTATCACTCGCTTGGGCAGTTTCAATTCTGTTAGCCCTGATTTACTTGAAGAACTACTCTTACATGACATTGCCTATCTCCGAGAATTTTACAATCGAATCAATCAACAAGGCAATGTACACATTCCGACACAATGTCCCCACTGCAATACTCAATTTTCAGTGGAGCTAGAACTAGCGGGGGAGTCGTAAGCTACCCCTCTGATACTTTATATGAGGAGGTAGCTTTTATTGCTTATCATTTCCACTGGTCACAAGATGATATTTTAAATTTAGAACATACTACCCGTCAGCGCTGGGTAGCAGAAATCAATAAAATTAACCAAAAATTAATATGAAAGTAAAAGTTAGCTACTCACCAAATCTAAGTGAAGTCAATGAAGTTGACCTGACCACAGAAACCCCAACGAGAGGAGAATGGCTAATAGGTCGTTCTCCTGATTCTGATTTACTCCTAGACAGCCCTGATATCAGTCGGGTACATGCTAAGTTTTTTGTTAAAAATGGAAATTACTACTTTTCTGACCTTGGCAGTAGAAATGGCTCAATATTTAATGGAAAACAAGTCGAAAAAGATCGACCATATTCTTTGAGTGATGGAGATGTTATTCGGATTGCAGATTATGTTTTGATTTTAGAAGCAGTTGCCCCCGTTTATGAGCAACCAGAGACAGTCTTTAGAATTATAGATCCTTCACTGTTTTCTCGGCCGCGATCGCCTGAAAATGTCAGCGCTGCCAATGTTGTTAATCCAGTCCCGGAGGTAGTTAGCGAAGTTCCACCACCAATTAGTCAAGAAGTAGAAACACCTGAAATTAATGCTCCTTCCCCAGAAATTAGCGAAATTGAGGAAGTTGTTGCTACTCAATCTGATGATGTCATCCCAGTTGCTGAGATAATCACCCCTGAAAACATCATTCAGCCACCAGAAGCAGTTAGCGAAGTTCCACACGATGTTCGTAATGAAATTGTGGATTTGCGGACATTAGTTACACCAGAAGTCAGCGCCGATAGTGAGGAAGTAGAGGTTCCAGAAGTCAGCGAAGCCTCAGAAGTTTCTTTGACTGAACCTGATAACGCCATCGCTGCACCTGAAAACATCATTGAAACTCCCGAAAATGAAAGTGTCCTTCCAGAAGCTAACCACGATGAGGCTATAGATTTTGAAGCAACATTGGCAACAGAATCTACTTTCGTGCAACAGCGTGATACAAGTGCTATTCCAGAAACTACCTATGACGAGAATGCAGAGTTAGAGGCAGCACTAGAAGCAGAAGTCACCTTTGTACAGCCACGTGATATTTTCAACGAAGTTCCTGCACAAAGCGCCACTCCAGAAACTACCTACGATGAAAATGCAGAGTTGGAGGCAGCACTAGCAGCAGAAGTTACCTCCGTACAGCCGCGCGATATTTTCCACCCTGTATCTGAGGAGGAGAATAACATTCCCGAAGCTACTCACGATGAAGTAGTAGATTTGGATACGCCAGTCGTAGAAGAAGTCAGTGAAGTTGTTGAAAACGAAGAGATTCAGCCACAAGAAGCATTGAGCCAAGTTACACAGGATATAGATGAAGCGATAGATTGGGATACGTCAGTTACAGCAGCAGACAGCGCAGATGTTGACGAATTAGAACCTACTTCTGCTGTTGATGAAACAGTCAATGAAGTTTCTGAAACATTGACTGCGCCTGATGAGAACATTGCAGAAATTTTCAGCAGTCAAGACATTGATTTGAGTAATACAAGTCCTGAAGAAGTCAGTGTAGATGTTGATGATGTTTCTGCACAAGTAAGTGAAGTTTCTGACTCAGCTGATATTCAATCTTTGGAAACAACAGAAAGTGGAGCTACTGATAGCATCAGTCAAACTATTGAAGAATTTCCTGAAGTAGAAGAAGCTCATTTTGATGAAACTCCAGAAGAAACAAATGTTAGTGAGTCTCCTCAAGCAATCATTGAAAGAAATATAGTACTGATTGCTCATGAAAGCAAAAAATCAGAACTTGCTGAATTGGTTTCTGAACATCAGGAATTTTTCTCGCAGAGCTTTACAATTACTTGGCCATCTGTTAGTGAAGTCTTACATCAACAGGCAGGAATAACGATTAGTCAACAAACCCCCGCACCAACTTCTGGAGGATATCAAACAATTGCTTCATTGGTTGGAGCCGGAGAAATTGTAGCAGTTATTTTCCTGCGAGATTTGCTGCAATCTCAGCCTGGTCAAGCAAATGAAGAAGCACTGTTAAGATTATGCACTATTAATCAAGTTTTATTGGCTACTAATTTGTCAACAGCAGAGGCGATTGTGCATTATCTCAAACACATCTAACAATTCTAAATGAGTTATGAACAAAAATATCCCCGACTTCTTAAAGAAGTCGGGGATTTGAGCATTTTGGTGTTTAAAAGTAAAATATGATTACTATATTTTTTGAAAAGTTGCAAATTGCGTAGAATAATTTCAATATTAAAAATTAATCTCAAAATATACGTATATTTTAAGGTAAAACCTATTTAAAAAAATGGTTGTAACTTTTAAAAGTTTATTTAGACAGCCAGTTATTCTTTCAAGTGCGATCGCAACACTTCTGTTAATAGGCATTCAAAAACTGGGGGTTTTCGAGCCTCTAGAAATGAAAGTCTACGACCAAATGATGCAATTACGTGCCGACTCAGGCCCAGACACTCGTTTATTGATTGTCGCTTTAAGTGAAAAAGATATCCAAAAATGGAATTGGCCCCTGTCTAGCGAACTTCTAGACCGGCTGTTAGGCAAACTTGAAGAATATCAACCGCGAGTCATTGGTCTAGATATTTTTCGTGACTTACCAGTACCGCCTGGTCATGACAAACTACTGCAACGCCTACAACAGAGCGATATCATCATTCCTATTTGCAAACATTCTGGTTCTAACAATCCGGGAATAGCGCCCCCAAAAGGCGTTGAAGCAGAGCGAGTGGGATTTAATGATGTCGTAGAAGATACTGACGCTACAATTCGCCGCAATCTATTATTAGTAAGTGCAGAGGAATCCGATTCTTGTCAAAGTACCTATTCTTTTAGCTTACAACTAGCACTCAAATATTTAGAAGTTGGAGGCATCCAACTAGAATTTACCCCCAAAAAGGAACTACAACTACGTAATACTATATTTAAACCCCTGCAAAGTAGTGCTGGCGGCTATGAAAAAGCAGATACCAATGGCTACCAAATCCTGCTTAATTACCGTTCTGGTCATCAGGTTGCCCAGCAGGTAACTATTACAGAAGTACTTGCAAATCAAGTTAAACCAGATTTAGTTAAAGACCACATCGTTTTGATTGGTTCAACAGCTAATAGTTTAAATGATATTTTTAATACGCCCTTTGCTAGCGGTAAATCAGATAATTCTGGCAAAATGGCCGGAATTGAAATTCATGCCCACAGCGTTAGTCAAATTCTCAGTGCTGTTCTTAACAAACAGCCTCTATTTTGGTTTTTGCCTGAGTGGGGTAAAGTCCTTTGGATATGGGTATGGACTGTAGTTGGTGGGTTGCTAGTATGGCGGATTCAACATCCGCTAGGCTTAGTATTGGCAGCAGCAACAGCCCTTGCAGTGTTATTTGGAGCCAATTTTGTCATTTTTACCCAAGCTGGATGGTTCCCAGTCATACCTCCGGCGTTGGGGTTAGTATTTACCGCCGGCAGTGTCCTTGCCTATAGTGCTTATCAAACCAAGCAAGAGCAAAAAGAAATTACCCAACGGGTTCAAGAACACCAACAATTAATTCTAGAATTGCAAGGTCTTTTACGGCAGCGCGGCAACGCCTCAAATGAGGCACCAACAGTAATTGCTGATTCCATCGGGCAAGAAATTTCACTAGGCACACTACTAAATAACCGCTACAAAATTACTCAACCCTTGGGTTCTGGAGGATTTAGCAATACTTATTTAGCCGACGATATCCAGCGTCCTGGTAATCCGCAGTGTGTGGTCAAACAGTTGCGACCTCCTCGCCAAGATGCAGAATATTTAAATGTTGTCAGACGCCTATTCGACGCTGAAGCAGAAATTTTAGAAACTTTGGGTAAGCACCCACAAATTCCTCAACTCCTAGCTTTTTTTGAAGAAAATCGGCAATTTTCTTTAGTGCAAGAATTTGTTCGAGGACACGCTATGGATAAAGAGTTAACTGCTGGGAAGCAACTAAAACAAGCTGAAGTTGTGGAAATACTCAAAGAAGTTTTAAACGTGCTTGTTTTTGTTCATAGCTATGGCGTAATCCATCGAGATATCAAACCTAGTAACTTAATTAGGCGAGAATCAGATCGGCACATTGTTTTAATTGACTTTGGCGCTGTTAAGCAGATTCAACCTCAGCAGCAAGAAGCTCAAACAATTTCAATTGGCACTCCTAATTATGCACCCTCTGAACAAATGAGTGGGTTGCCAAAACTCAACAGCGATATTTATGCGTTGGGAATTATGGGAATACAAGGTTTAACTGGGGTAGAACCCAGAGAGTTTCGTAGAGACACAAATACTGGTGAAATAATTATCCAAAGTGTAGCTGATGCTAATCAACAGATTTGGCAACATTGGCGCGAATTAACTGATGCTACAGACGAGTTGGTTATGATTTTAAATAAAATGGTACATTTCGACTTCACTCAACGATATCAGTCAGCCGCAGAGGTGCTTAAAAATCTCGAAAGTCTTTAGTACTTTTTTCTCAACACTAAATTACTTAGAAAAAAGCTTGGTCACTCGCATGACCAAGCTCTTAACTATTTCAATCAATCATTGGAGGTAAAGTAGTCTGATCGCAAACCATTAGTTAGCAGGTTATTCTAAATTAACCTTGACAACTTTGTTTTTTTCTTGCTCAGTTTTAGGCAGTATTAGATTCAATATCCCATTTTTATAATCTGCCGTAACCTTAGTGTTTTGAACCCGAACTGATAGAGGAATTACGCGTTTAAATTTCCCGTAATTAAACTCACTTCTAGTAACACCTTTTTCCTCTGTTTTTGTTTCAGACTTCCGCTCACCGCTAATGTGAACAGCGTTTTCTGTGACTTCCACATCCAGGTCTTTAGCTTCCAGCCCTGGCAGTTCTAGCTTCAGATGAATTGCATCTTCAGTTTCTTGGATTTCAGCAGCAGGAACATTGCTTAAGTCTCTGTCCAACAATACAGATGCTAATCCCGTGTCTTGAAATAAACTATTAATTAGATCTTGTACAGTGTCAATTTGATTTGAAGTATTTAAACGAATTAGTGTCATAACTATTCCTCGCAGTAATTAGCTTTTATTTAATCAGTATTGCACTTCAATTCGTGCTTACATATTCATACTATGTAAAATTTAGCTTGATGTAAATTCGGTTATTAGCACTAATTTATTGATGATTACCGTCCTAAATTAGACATACAAAATAGATTACGGTTTACTCTAATTTGTGTGTTCGGGAAACCGAATAGATAAATTAGATTCAATCATCCTTAACTAATAAATCTGCTGTTGAAGGGGATAGTGCAGAAATACGATGCCTCAGTTGGGCTATGCCTACAACTGAGTAACAAGGCTGCAAAAATCAATACAGTTCAGTTAAGCAAAGCGCAACCCAACAAAGCCCAGGAAATGTTAGGTTTCGTTCCTCAACCAACCTACACAGTTTAAGACTTTTGGCGCTAACCCAAGCGTATTGCTGCATAAATTTTTAGATAACCTCAGTTAAATATATATCTGTTCAAGTTTTTCCTGAACTTAACTCTCAATTTATCAACCAACACAGCATCAATAATGAAACTCTTTCCCTTGCTAAATTTTGCGCAACTTCTTAATCCTAGTACAACACGGCGGAAATAAACCACCCCTTCGGGAAGCTACGCACAGCGTCTCGTAAGAGTTGGACGCAAAAGACGCAAAGATAAGAAAGAAGTCCTTAAGCCAAGCGTATTGGGGTCTTAGCAACTTTGAATGAACCGTAGGATGCGCTCGATTAAATCACCCGAATGGGTGAGGAAAAAATCAACCGTTCAGGTGAACTGGGTGCAGGAAGTTAAGACAGATAAAAAATAAGACTCTATTACTCAATAACACTAATTGCACTTTACTATAACTAAGGATAATCCTATGAAACTCTCTATCTTGATAGATTCTGTACTCATTGTTACTTCTATTGCTTTATTGCCTGGAATCGGTAGCACTCAAATAGCTACTAGCAATAGTGGCGAACCTATAGCTATCAATTCTAACAATTCATCTACTCATTCTACTAATGTCAGCTACCTAAAAGATTTTGATGCTGCATTTATAGCTTCTCAAGGTAATCTGAAAACACAGGATATTCCTAGCGGTAGTGCTTTGGTATCTCAATACCAAACAGGAAATGTAACTGCACTAAATGTGATTAAGACCGCTGTCAACGCTAAAAATTTACCACCACAAGCTTTGAATGATAAAGGTTATCTAAACGCTATCGAGTCGCAGCTGACATCAGACGATAGTACTAATGATTTCTCTTACTAAGTATAGACTTGCAGAGGTTCGTAATGGATTTATGAAATGCTGTACTATCATCTGATTGCTTTGACAAGAAAATGCGTAACCGAACAGGAAAAGCTGCTGTCTCCCCCTAATCACCATCCCATTCACAAAAATGACTTTATACCCCTCCAACACCTTGGAGGGGTTTTTAGTTAGTGCTACGGTTGCTACTTGCTCTAGCGTCATCCTATGCACAGTAGCACTGGAATGCTTTCTGCTTCCACAAAAGCGTAACTTATCATACTTTTAGAAAAAAGGGACGGGTCATAAATTATTTACTGTTCTATCAAATTAACGTTGTTAAGTTACTCAGCAGGTGTAGTTTTCACCTCCAGGCTGTGTTAGATATTGTAACGCGAAACAGGAGTATAGATACGTTGCTAAAGCTTTCTCCCGAATCTCCTTTATTTATTGTATTAATCATTATTAGTTTTCTAGTAGTAACTTTGTCAACTTGGTTATCATCTAAACCATTCGTTTTAAAACCATTTGGAGTTAATGATATTGTCCAGTTACTCACATTACAATTATTTATTTCTTTATTGCTAGAGCGTTCTTTAGAAGTTTTTATAACTACTTGGCGTGGCCCATTCGTTGAACAACTAGATATTAGTATTCAGCAAGAAAAGGCTCTAATTTCTGAGAAGATAAGACTTATGGAAGTACAACAGAACCAATTCCCTTCTTTAGAATCAAATCAAATCAGTGGACTTCCACCAGAAGGAATGAGTTTAGAACAGCAAATCATCCAAAATTTTACACAGAATCAACAAGATTCATTAAAAATTTTCCAGCCACAAATGGATGATATAAATGAAAAAGAACGCCAAAGAACAGCCTATAAATCTGATACACGGACAATTGCTCTATGGACATCCCTTTTATTCGGTCTTTTAATGAGTGCAATAGGTGTTCGCTCAATTGAACCACTTGTAGTTATTGATTTAGATAATCCCATACAAGTAGTTATTTTCCGTTGTTTAGATGCACTGCTGACAGGAGGTTTAATTGCAGGAGGTAGCGAGGGAATTCATAAGCTCATAAAAGTTTTTATCGACTTTATGGAAGCTACATCTAAACAAATCAAAAATCAGGGGTCGTCTTGATGAAATTATGAATACGGGATTATATTACCAAAATTATGCTAATGAAAGTAATATCTATTCTAAATATAAAGTACCATCTTCCCATAAATAATCTTTAATTTTTACAAAATTTTTATTTAAGTTTTTTAATAAATCTGTTTTAGATGAAACCTGAACTCCTTCCAGTTTTGGACAGGGGTGTTTTTTCCCGATAACCAATCTCGTAGTCAGCGGCTTGTTGCAATAAAGTTAAGATTTGCTCCTTAATATCTTTGACTAATTCAATAAACTCATAACGCGCCAGAGTGCCATCTCTAACTCGATGCCATAACTCAAATAATTTCTCCTGCTGTTTAATCAGCGCAATCCCTAATCCTGCAAAGACTCCAGAACGTTCTGAGATTTTGATAAATTCCCGTCGTAGATGCGCCCAACATAATTGCCGACGTTCCAGTTCTACCCAGTTGTATGCACCGTGACGGTCGGAATTTAAAATCCTCCCAAAGTTTTCACCCAACAAGTTTTCAGCCGCTTGGGTGCAACGAGTTAGGGCAATTTCAAAAAATGTGACTAGGGGGAGCCACTGCGTTGCGCGGCTTTGCCGACTTGAAGCATGTGGCGTTGTGACAGCAACCCATAGCCAAGCCTTTCTTTGTTGGGGATTACAACCGTCGAGATTAGCTTGATTAAAGCTCGTTTCATCTGCTCCTACAACCTTTGAGCAATGGATGTATTGTTTTGCTTCATCCACATAAGTCGTAACTGCATCGCTAGCTTCAAACCTGAGTTTGTTTACGGTTCCCAGTGATATTGCTATCCCAAACACTTCTTGCATTGCACTTTGTACCATCCTTTGACTATTGCGATACACTCCACTCAGCAATGCGACAAGTGCTACTACTCTTACTCCATAACCACTTGTGACTTCACACTACCAGATTCTGGTTGCAGTTTTTTACGATCGCCCTGCTACCCCCTGAACGCTTACCGCGCACTTGGCAAAAAACTAGTCTGATTACCTAAAATTTTTCCTTAGCAGCTAACATCTGTAAAATCTTTTCTACATGATCCAACTCTCCAACGATTCGCCGAATTGGGTGAGGCCAAACCTTGACAAGGGTAGGAGTTGCAGAAACCTGATTTAGTTCTGCTTGTTCTGGATGACTTAAAACATCAATCACCTTCAGAGTATAAGGATGTCCGAGCGATCGCTCTAACAATTCGTGTAAATTTTGCAGAATGCGTTCAGTAGAACTGCTATGTCCGGCAACAAACAACCGGAGAACATAGCCTTGGGTGATGGCTTCTTTTTTTTGTACAATTACTGGTTGGTGATATTTTGGCACAGGTTCAGAAAGGTCTAGACGGACAATTAAATCGTGATCTTCCCAAAGCTGCCCAAATGATGAACGATAGGTTGTTAACACCATGCGATCGCACAATCCTTCTTGCCAAGGAGCTGCTTGCCATACTAATTCCCCTGTGCCAAAAACAGCATTAAGCAAAGTTTGGTGTCTAATTACAGCCGGATAAGCTTCAGCAAAAGTTCGCACTTGTTGAGTGCGCGGATCTAACCAATTGTCAATAGTTGCAGTATAACAAGGCACTAAAAAGTGCGGTGGCTCTGGTAAATCTAGAATTTCTTGCAAAGCCGAGCACAAATGCAAATGCCATCGACCTTGCTTGCTAGGGTCGATGCAGTAAATTAAATCTCCTCCAGGTGTAAATAGCGCAATGCCTTTAAACAGCTGGGGTGTAGATAGTTTGTTTGTTGTCAAGTTATTCACAGAGGTTAGGTTAGGGAACTAAAAGTAAAAATTCTCTCTTTTACCTTAGCTATAACCTCAACCAGGATCGCAAAGATATTTGAGATTGGGGAGCAGGGGAGAAGAGTTTTCCCCTCTGCCCCGCACACCCTGCTCCTCTGCCTCTTCTCCATCCCCAATCCCCAATCCTAAACTCGACCTCGGAGAAACTGTGCCATTTCGTTAGGAGTTGGTGACATTTCTAAAGCAGTTTCTTCAGTGATTCGTCCGTCTTGATAGAGATTGAGCAATGACTGATTCATCGTAATCATGCCGTCAAAGCCGGCTTGTTTCATCAGCTCGCCAATTTCATCATACTTACCGTCTTTGATCCATTCTTTAATCGCCTCAGTATTGATCAGCACATCGTGGAAAGCAGCCCGCTTACCGTCAGTTGTGCGACACAAGCCTTGAGCAATTACTGCGACTAAAGACTCAGAAATCGCTACCCGCATTGCATCCTGTTCTTCACCAGAATAGAGGTTAAGAATCCGCTCAATGGTTTTGACCGCGCTATTGGTGTGCAGGGTTCCCATGACTAAGTGACCAGTCTGAGCGGCTTTTAAGGCGGTGTTAACTGTTTCCTTGTCCCGCATTTCCCCTACCAGAATCAAATCTGGGTCTTCCCGTAAAGCTGCTTTCAAAGCGTTGTCAAATTTCCGGGTATGCATTCCCACTTCCCGCTGTTTGACTAAAGACTTGCGGCTTTGATGGACAAATTCTATCGGGTCTTCAATGGTGATGATATGTTTGGCCATTTCCTTATTGATGTAGTCAATCATCGCTGCCATTGTGGTGGACTTACCAGAACCAGTGGGTCCCGTCACCAAAATTAAACCTTTATGGTGATGACAAATATCCCGAAAAATCGGAGGTAATCTCAACTGTTCCATAGTTAAGATTTTTAGCGGAATCAACCGCAACACCATTGCAGGCCCTTTAAGGGAGCCAAAAACATTAATCCGCACGCGAGCAAATTCGTATTGAGTTGCTCCGTCAAATTCTAAGGATTCTTCAAAGCGCTGAATTTCTCCCTCACTCATTACCTCCCGCAACCAACTCATAAAAGTTTCTTTATCTGTTTCTGGATAATCTCCTGATTGAATTTCTCCTCGGCTGCGGAAGCGGGGTGATTCTCCTACACCCAAGTGCAAGTCAGAATATCCCTGGTCGTAAGCTTCCCTGATTAACTTCTCTAAAGTGGGCCCTGCAATGCTGTTTTGAGGGCGAACTGAATTAGGTATTGGCGGTGGACTACCTGGACGATGACCTGCAACAGGTGGATTAGTGCCCCTATCCATTGACATATCGAGTGTTTGTGTCATCTGCCGCTGCGTACTAAAGGTTGGCGTTGGCGGTGGTGGCGGTGGCAAATTACGTACGGCGGCAGAGTTAGAATTTAATGGAGATTGTGGTTCTGTCATATATCTTCACATTTGGCAGTTAATAAAGTTGAATTAACGAGAAGTAAAGTCACTTGCTTTGATGACTTTTGGAGAATGCTTGTCTACAAGCCTTAGCGGTGATAGAAGGCGATTGAAGCTCTAGAACCACGGTCAATCTATTTCATCCACCTCAATTGGTATCTTTTATTTCCTAAGATTTGACTACTCAGAATATTTAGATAGATTATTTAACCTATCTAAACTGGTTTAACACACGTAAGGAGTCAAAACGCCTCAGTAAATACACACTGGTTAAAAAGTATTTTTTAATGCTTCTGTTTCAAGGTAAATATTCTCATGACTTAGATGAGAAATTTATCTCAGGCATGGGCACGAATTGCTAGCAATTAACAGTACAAATACTAGGCAGTTCATTTATTCAGCCCGTCTAGGAATTATGAGAAAGACTACTAGTTTTTATAAGAAATGTTAAGTTGAAGAGGAGTAATATCGTGGGGATCAAAGTTAAAAGCTCGTACCTTTTAGGTTATATACCTGAAGGTAGATGCAGTAAACAAGTTTTTTTAATAGATAGAAAGTTGAGTTTATATTCATAATTACGAAAAATTAACTGTAAACTTTAGTAAACAAATGCTCATTTTCTCAATTAGTTTTTATATACTGAATTTCACTGAAGAACAATTCAGTTTACTCGTGAAAAGCGAGAAATGACTGAAATTAAAATTTGTTGTGTATTTTGGGAGGAAAAGTCAATGGTTTCTGCTCAAAGCTCTAATCAAGGAAAGACCTACTCCTTGTTGATGATTAAAAGCTTTTTAATATGGACTTTTACATTAGCAGTATGTTTGTTGGTTGTGGGTTTTCCACTAGTTGTCTTGATGGCTACGGTCGGATGTCTGTTGTCGATTATCTTACAATCTGTGATGCCTGTTAGTGCGGTTTTGCTTGTAGCAGGCGCTCTAATAATCTTTAATGTCATGGCAGTTGTATTGGCTGCGGGTGTGCTAACTGTTAAGGGAGTTCATCCTAGTGAAGTTAAATGGTTAAGCTGGCTGCATGGAGAGGCAGACCAAATGCAGGCTACTGTTTACGCTGCTTGCCCTCTAACTTGTGAGATTAAATAGTTATTACAGGTTAATTAGACAAACAGTGCGTCTGCCCGGTTAAGCCGGGTTTTTTCATGGGTTTTATAATGTGAACTTTTAAATAGTCATTACAGGTTAATTAGATAAACAATGCATTTGCTCGGTTAAGCCGGGTTTTTTTATATCTTGTGTGATTTATCCATTAATATTTATGGTTTATGTAAGGATTGACCGCCGACTATTGACCATAGACCATTGACTATAGAGGATTGACTATAGATGGCAAATTACAGTTGACTAATGACTAATCAAAAACGCGTTTGCATTATCTTAGGTACTCGCCCGGAAGCGATTAAACTCGCTCCAGTTATTCAGGTTTTCCAGAAGTCTTCAAAATTTCAGTTGCAAGTAATTCTCACTGGACAGCATCGGGAGATGGTTGAGCAAGTTATGCAACTGTTTAATATCAAGGCTGATTATAACTTGGAAATTATGCAGGTTCAGCAATCTCTAAATGACATTACTTGCCGTAGTTTACAAGGATTAGAGGCATTATTCAAGGCGGAAAAGCCAGATTTCGTAATTGTGCAGGGAGATACTACCACTGCTTTTGCCGCAGCTTTGGCAGCTTTTTATCAAAAAATTCCTATTGGTCATGTAGAAGCAGGGTTAAGAACTGATGATATCTTCAATCCTTACCCAGAAGAGGCTAATAGGCGGTTGATTTCTCAAATTACTCAGTTGCACTTTGCGCCGACTCCTTGGGCTGTGGAAAATTTGCATCGTTCTGGTGTTTTGGGTGAAATTCACATGACGGGTAACACTGTAATTGATGCATTGTTAAATGTCGCTGCAACCCAAGTAGTTTGCGATGTCCCAGGCTTAGACTGGGAATCATATCGGGTTTTGTTAGCAACAGTTCATCGTCGGGAGAATTGGGGAGAACCTCTGTTAGCGATCGCTCAGGGCTTTTTACAAATCTTAGACAAGTTTCCTGATACAGCTTTGCTCTTACCATTGCACCGCAATCCGACAGTGCGAGTCCCATTGCAGGAACTTTTAGGGAATCATCCCCGGATTTTCTTGACAGATCCTCTAGATTATGGCGAATTGGTGGCAGCAATTGGGCGATCGCATCTTTTGCTCACTGACTCTGGTGGCTTGCAAGAAGAAGCACCTAGCTTGGGAAAACCAGTGCTAGTTTTGAGAGACACCACCGAAAGACCAGAGGCTGTTGTCGCTGGTACAGCCAAACTTGTCGGCACTACAACTGAGAAGATTGTTGCAGCCGCTGCTGAGTTACTCAGTGACTCAGATGCTTATGAAGCGATGGCAAACGCAATTAATCCCTTTGGGGATGGTCATGCAGCAGAGCGCATTTTGCAGATTGTCCAAAATTACATTTATGGGTAAAAAAGTTCGTAGTAAGGACTAAAGTCGTTATTTTCTAAGCACTAAAGTGCTTACTACAAACCCTCAAAACTAGTTTGACAATATTTACCAAACCACGAGATTTTTTAAGGGTGGCTTCTGGCTAAATACCCAGAGATGCTCGAGTTTCGGGGCCTACAACACCATCTACAAGTAAACCTTTACTTTCCTGAAAGCTTCGGACTCGGCTAACAGTTTCTTGACCGTAAACTCCATCAACCCTGAGATTACCTAAAGCTGTTTGCAGGTCTCTGACGAGCTGACCTTTTGAACCAGGGGTAAGAATCACCGAACCACCAACACCACCGGGTCTAGTCACAGGACGATTGTTAGGTCTATTACCAATCCATCGCGCAAAAACGTATCTACCTGTAGAAAGTCTGGCAAAACCGTTTTCATATCGTTCAATGGCTGGAAGTGTTGCGCCATTTGGTACACAGTCCACATACGAGTAGTTGCTGCTTGGGCCGGAACGGACACGTAAACAACTGCCGTTAGTCTTTACATACGCAGCCGAACTCACTTGAATCTGGGTTACAGCAGCAAATAATACACCAACACCAGCTAAAGCTAACCAAGCTGAAGATTTAAGCAGTTTTTTCCAATTGAATTGAGGTTGAGGAAGATTATACTTAGTGTTTCCAGATGCCTCTTCTTGAGCAATAAACATCTGGGAATAAGCAAGATATTCCATAATGCACTCCTTAATATGAAAAAATGAGTACTCGCAGAGAATTACTTGATCGTTCTCTGTATTTATTCTTAGTATATTTTATATCACTGTGTTTTTAAAATTTTTTATTGATAGCGAAATTAAGAAAAAATAAAATTAGTCAAAAGATTCGTAAAAAATGCGATGTCTAAGACGGGTTAGCTCGTCGTAGATATCGCATTTTGAAAATAAATAAAATTTAGTTAAAGCATTGTTGCTTAGTGGCTTGTCTTTTATTGCATCTAAATATGTCAAACGTATTGTTTGGTTCTAGTTAAAGTAGCAACCATAGAAGTTAACTCGTCTAAGTCTATCGGCTTGCGTTGGTGTACATCATAACCTGCTGATAATGCACGTTTACGATCGTCCTCGAAAATAGATGCCGTCAGAGCGATCGCTGGAATTTTTCTACCCCGCTTTGCTTCCAAATTTTTGACCTTCGAGAGTAGTGAGTAGCCATCTTCATCGGGTAAGCAAATGTCACTAATTAGGATGTCTGGCTTAAAAGATGACATTCTTTTTAGAGCCTCGTCTGCTGAAGCAGCTGCAATCACTTCTGCTCCCTCTAATTCAAAAAGGAAGGTAAGTAATATTCTCGTATCACTATCGTCATCAACAACGAGCAATCGCAGACCTTGAAAAGACATTGATTGATTAGACATTCTTCTTACCGCCCTATAGCTCAAAGAATTTAAGTAGCAATCACATCAAAAGGCACGTGTTTGTAAATGCTATTTGTTGCCTACTTTACTAAATATTAAAGGAACTAATTAGCAAGCGTCTGTCCGGTGTCGGACATAGTAACTTAAAATAATTCATTGGCGATGTCTACGACGGGCTACGCCTACGCGTCTTAGCTGATTCCCTAGCAACCGAGCAAATTCGTTTTGGATGACTCCATAACACTCGCAGGAAGTTGCTTCCAAATTCTCTCGGTTCAGGATGTTAATTTGACCACGCTGATAGCGAATCATTCCGGCTTGGCTGAGGGTGCTAGCCGCTACTGTCACACCAGAGCGCCTTACACCCAGCATCTGGGCGATAAATTCTTGCGTCAACGGAAATTCTTCTGATTCCAAACGGTCAGAGACTGTGAGCAGCCAACGAGCCAGCCGTTCCTCCAATGTATGAAGACGGTTGCAGGCACATGATTGTGTAAGTTCGGTATATACAGCTCGTACATAGCGCAGCAGCAGCTTTTGAATAGCTCCGCCCCGATTGAATTCGCTTCTAAATACATCAGCATCCATCTGCATTCCAGCACCCGCAACTTGGACAAACGCTTTTGTGGTTGTTGTGTTGCCTCCTAAAATTACTGGGATACCTACCATACCTTCATTGCTCACGATCCCAACTTCCACTGTCGAACCATCTTCCATAATAGTGACTATAGAAATCACTGCGTGTTGGGGAAAATAGACGTGTGTGATGGGTTCTCTTGGTTCATAAATGACTTGCCGAGTGGGAAGCGAAACTAACTTTAGGTGCGGAGCAAGACGCTCATAATCACTAGTTGGCAAAGCCGCGAGTAACTTATTTACTTGCGGCTTCAGGGTGTTGTCGCTCACTGAATATTAAAAGAGAAATTTGCTCATAATATTCTAAATTAAGTTACTTTTGCCAGTCTGTTCGGTTTCGTACACCTAACTCAAAAAAATTTTCTGGCTCGGTTACTGGGCATGAAGCCCAGTAACCGAGCAAATTCCTTTTGTATGACTTGATAACACTCACAGGAAGTTGCTTCCAAATCCTCTCGGTTCAAGATGCTAATATGACCACGTTGGTAGCTGATCATTCCGGCTCGGCTGAGGGTGCTAGCCGCTACTGTCACACCGGAACGCCGTACACCCAGCATCTGGGCAATAAATTCTTGCGTGAGTGGAAAATCTTCTGATTCCAGACGGTCAGAGACTGTCAGTAGCCAACGAGCCAGCCGTTCTTCCAGTATATGGAGACGGTTGCAGGCAACTCCTTGCGCCAGTTCAGAGTATACAGCTTGTACATAGCGCAGCGACAGGGTTTGAATAGCTCCGCCTTGATTAAACTCGGCTTTCAGTATATCTGCATCCATCTGCATAGCAGCACCCGCAACTTGGACAAACGCTTTTGTAGTTGTGGTGTTGTCTCCTAAAATTACTGGGATACCCGCCATGCCTTCATTACTTACTATCCCAACTTCCGCCGTTGAGCCATCTTCCATAGTGGTGACTATAAAAACCACTGCTTTATCAGGAAAATAGACGTGTGTGATGGGTTCGGCTGCTTCGTAAAGGACTTTCCGTAATGGGAGCGCAACCAGTTTCAAATGGGGAACAAGACGTTCATAATCACTGACTGGCAAAGCTGCGAGAAACTTATTTGGTGGTTGCTGAAAGAGTTTTTTATCTAATGACATTAAAAGCCACTCTCCTTAAAGGTAGGTGACTTTAGAAAAGACAGATCAGGGCACAAGGAAAGGATTAAGGTTCTGATCCTAATGTCAAAAGGTGTATTCGCTAAAGAAACACGGGGATAATCTAAATAAATCTTAAATGAATAAACTTCTTCGAGTCTGTACGGTTTGGTACATTGAAGCTGAAAAAAAATTATTTTCGCCGTTTATTGGGCAATAAGCCCAATAAACGGACATATTCATCTTCTATAATCTGATAACATTCGCAGGAGGTTTTTTCTAAAGCCTCTCGATTCAGGATGTTAATCTGACCACGGTAGTAGGTGATGATTCCGGCTTCACTCAGGATGTTAGCTGCTTCGGTGACACCAGAGCGACGTACACCTAGCATCTGTGAGATAAATTCTTGCGTGAGTGGAAATTCTTCTGATTGCAGACGGTCAGAAACTGTTAGCAGCCAACGAGCTAGCCGCTTTTCTAGCTTATGAAGACGGTTGCAGGCAGATCCTTGTGCTATTTGAGTATACATACCTTGCACGTAGCGCAGCAACAGGCTTTGAAGGGCTGTACCCCGATTAAACTCGCTCCTGAGTATATCCGCATCCATCTTCATCGCACTGTCTGGAATCTGCACTAATGCTGTTGTGGTTGTAATGTTGTCTCCTAAAATTACCGGGATACCCACCATACCTTCATTGCTCACTAAACCAGCTTCTACAGTCGAGCCATTTTCCATAGTGGTGATCATAGAAACCACTGCCTTATTAGGAAAATAGACCTGTGCGATCGGTTCGCCTGCTTCGTAAAGTATTTGCCGATTTGAGAGCGAAACTAGCTTTAGATGGGGGACAAGGCGTTCATAATCACTGGCTGGCAAAGCTGCCAGCAGCTTATTTGCTGGTTTATCAAGGGTATTTGTGTCTAATGACATTGGGATTCTCCTAAATGTAGCCGTCTCTAGAAAAGACAACTCACGGCATAAGGAGAAAATCAAGAGTCTAGCCTTAATGTCAAAAGGTGTATTCCCTAAAAAAACTTTAGTAAGAGAGTGAGGTTTTTATACTTGTATTTATAATATCACTAAATGAGTTGTCTCTAAGAACAACAAATCCAAATACATTAACTTAATTGCATTTGCGATCGCATAAATTAAATGAAATTATGTTCGCTAATCATATTGCTATATACATGAGCGTCATTGGAAGCGATCGCAGCAAAAAATTCCTGGTTATGCAAGTCATTAAAACCCTAAATCTTTTTCATTGCTACCAAATGCTGTTAACTCTCTCAGATATGTTGAGTATATTTTCATTACCATAAAGACAAGCTATTTGTAACTAAGCATATTAATATTTATTAAGACTTTATTCTAGAATAATCTGAAGATTTTTAATATACTACTGCAAATCTACCGATTTATTGTACTATATATCTAGCTTAAAACAGCCCATTTCACAAATACTCAATAAAAACAAGTATTTTCTACTACATATTTAAAATTTTTATTACTCAAAACTAACTTACTTATCTGGTTAATCTATGCAATAATATACAACTGTGCTTATTAACTACGTTTTGTCTACCGATTTAAAGTAGTATATATAAATATTCGCTGAAAAATTTATATTGGCTTAGTACCAAATCCAGTATTGGTTGAAGCTAATTTACTTAAAAAATAATAATTACCTTGACAAAATGCAAAATCTCTAACAAAAATATCACTATTGAATTGACTGAATAACAACACAGAAATATGAAGTATAACCAACTTGGCAAGAGTGACTTAAAAGTTTCTGAAATTTGTCTGGGTACTATGACTTATGGACAGCAGAATACTATTGAAGAAGCCCATGAACAACTAGATTATTCTATTGCCCAAGGAGTCAACTTTATTGATGCAGCAGAGATGTACCCTGTCCCAACAAGTGCCGAAACTTATGGATTAACTGAAACTTACATTGGGGAATGGTTAAAACGTCAACAAAGAGAACAACTGATTATAGCTACTAAAATTGCTGGCCCTGGTCGAGGTTTTAAATGGGTACGTGGAGGAGCCAAAGCAATTGATCGTGATAATATCAAACAAGCTGTAGATGATAGTTTAAAAAGATTACAGACAGACTACATTGATCTGTATCAAATCCACTGGCCAGATCGCTATGTGCCACGGTTTGGGCAAACAGTGTTCGATCCGACTCAGGTGGGAGAAACGGTTCCCATCGCTGAACAGCTAGCAGTTTTTGACGATGTAATTAAGGCTGGGAAAATTCGCTATATCGGTTTGAGTAACGAAACACCTTGGGGAGTTGCCCAGTTTAGTAATGCTGCTAAACAGTTAGGATTGCCCAAAGTTGTTTCGATTCAAAATGCTTACAACTTGCTGAATCGAGTATTTGATGGAGCCTTAGCAGAAGCAGTTTATCACGAAGAAATTGGGTTACTAGCTTATAGTCCTTTAGCATTTGGCTTCTTGACTGGCAAATATCTCAACGGCAAACCAGAGAAAGCAAGAGTCACTTTGTTTGAAAATTTTGGTCAGCGCTATCTGAAACCGAAAGTCAGTCAAGCTGTATCAGCTTATATAGAAATTGCCAAACGCCATCAACTAAGCCCTGCGCATCTAGCTTTGGCATTTGTGCGGAGTCGTTGGTTTGTGCCTAGCACAATTATTGGTGCTACGACACTGGAACAACTTAAAGAGAATTTAGAAAGTGTGGATGTAGTTCTCAACAAAGACATTTTGGAAGAGTTAGATATAGTTCATGCTCAGTCGCCAAACCCAGCACCATAAGAGTGCTGAGTAGTGAGTGGTGAGTGTGAATTGTTCAGGAATGAGTAGAGATAAGCGATGCACTCTGTTTTAGTTCTTAGATTCACAACTAGATATTTAGTAGGTAGGATATGACTTTTACAGCAATATCAGTTGACCAAAATACTATTCGTCGTCGGGGTACTGGTTTAAGAGCTTACAATCCCGAAAAAGTATTTAAAGGATACACACTTTTCACACCTCTGACAGGTCAAGGTGAAGTCTACCTTCTGAACTTGGAAGGCGAAGTAGTACACCAGTGGAATCTGCCTTATCCACCAGGGTTATACGGTTATCTTTTGCCCAATGGCAACCTTTTTTATAATGGTAAGACTCCACCAGAAGAACCCCTACGTTTTGCTTTATGGGCTGCATTCAAAAGTGGCGTTGTTTTAGAAGCAGACCCCAAGGGAAATATTATCTGGGAATATAAGCATCCAGATCATCATCATGATGGACGCAGATTAGCTAATGGCAACACAATTCTACTCGCCATAGAAAAGATACCTCAGTCTTTAGTTCCTCGCATCAAAGGCGGTGTAACAGGTACAGAACCAGATGGTAATATCTATGCTGATGTGCTTTATGAAGTGACTCCAGCAGGTGAAATCGTTTGGACTTGGCACGCCCACGAACACCTCGATCCAGATATATTTACGATTACACCCCAGGATCATCGACATGAATGGACTCATGGGAATACTGTCGGGGAACTCGCTGATGGCAACATTATAGTGAGCTTTCGTAATATCTCCACAGTTGTCATTGTGGATCGCAAAACTGGAGAAATCATCTGGACGCTGGGCGATGACGTGCTAGCACAGCAGCACTTCCCGAACGAACTAGCCAACGGTAATATCCTGATTTTCGACAATGGCGCACATCGCCGTAACATTGCTCTCAATTTTTCCCGTGTGATTGAGGTGAACCGTAAAACCAAAGAAATAGTTTGGGAATACACCGACAATCCGCCCCAAAATTTCTTCAGTTCTTATATATCAGGAGCGCAACGTTTGGCCAATGGCAATACCTTAATTACAGAAGGTGCTTATGGTCGAATATTCGAGGTGACAGTTACAGGGGAAATTGTTTGGGAATACATCAATCCCCACTTTGCAGTTAGGAATATTCCAGGTGAGAAGTCACCGGTAACTCGTGGAGAGCAAAATACAGTCTTCCGCGCCTTTCGTTATGCACCTGAAGAAGTGCCCTGGCTTTAGTAGTCTGTCAAGTCTAACTAAACGTGAGTTCGATGAACCTCTCCCTCCCAACCTCCCTCTCCGAAACGGAAAGGGAGGAGCAACGAAAAATTCAGCTTTTTGCTCCCCTCTCCGTGTCGGAGAGGGGCTGGGGGAGAGGTCAAATAAGACTTGTGGAACTCACGTTAACTAAATGGATGGACTTTAGTCCTTACTACGAACCTCTGATTATTAAAAGTTTGGTTAGTGTCGAGAATTTTGCACGCTACATTCGCTTCAAAAGGATTTTGTGACACTAACAATTTAAGATTTGGGATTTTGGATGAAAATTCAATTCCCAATGCCGATTAACAAGTCCTATTTACCAAGGAACTTAAACATGGCCCAAATCAAGGTATACAGTGCAGTTGTTTGTCCTTATGCTCACCGTACCCGCTTGGTACTCCAAGAGAAAGGCATCGACTTCGATTTGATTGAGATTGATTTGCAGAATAAGCCTGAAGGATTTAGCAAAGTTTCGCCTTATGGTAAGGTGCCTGCAATAACTCATGACGAGAACCGAGTTTGGGAATCAGCGGTAATTAACGAATATCTCGATGAGGTATTTCCCAATCCACCACTGTTACCCAGCAGCCCCATTGCTAGGGCACAGGCTCGCATCTGGATCGATTTTGCGAACACTAGATTCGTTCCCGCTTTTTCTACCCTGCTGCGGAGTTCAGATCCCCAAAAACAAGAAGAAGCTAAACAGGAACTATCTAAACACCTGGAATTTATTGAAAAGGAAGGTTTCGCAAAGCTTTCTGGGGAAGGCCCTTACTGGTTTGGTGAATCCATCAGTTTGGTTGATTTTACCTATTTCCCCTGGTTTGAGCGCTGGGCTGCACTGAAGCATTATCGCAGCTTTGGAATACCAGAGGAATTTACCCGTCTACGCCAGTGGAAACATGCTTTGAAAGAGCGTGAATCTGTAAAAGCGATCGCTCATTCTAAGGAATTCTACATCGAGCGATATGCTAAATTCGCTGCGCCTACTCTCGCTGCTGTTTAAATGTAATTCATAATTATGTTTCAAGTGGGAATTTAAATTTCCACTTGAAACATAATTGAAACATAAAATTAAATTCTTTAAAATTACGAATTATAAATTATAATTTTACCGAAGTGAGCGGCACTTTTGAGGTAATGATAAGCTTCCCGTGCTTCAGTAAAGGGGAAAGCTCGATCGATAATTGGTTTGATTTGATGCTGTTGCATCGCCTGATTCATCGCCTCAAACATTTCTCGACTGCCAACATAAATCCCCTGAAATGTTAAACTCTTAAAAAGTATTGGCATGGGGTCAACCTCATTTCCTCTGCCCGATAATACGCCAATAAAACTAATACGTCCCCCAATACGGACTGCTTGTAACGATTTTGGCAGAGTACCTGCACCGCCTACTTCAATTACATGATCTACACCTGTGCGATTGGTTAATTGATAAACTTGCTTTTCCCAATCTGGTGTTGTTTTGTAGTTGATTGTCTCGTCAGCACCAAGCTGTTTAGCTCGTGCCAATTTCTCATCACTGCTAGAAGTAATAATCACTCTAGCACCATGTATCTTGGCAAACTGGAGAGCAAAAATTGAAACCCCCCCAGTACCGAGTAATAAAACACTATCACCTGCACCAATATTGCCTTTTGTCACTAGTCCGTGCCAAGCTGTGACTGCTGCACAGGTTAAAGTTGCACCTTCAATATAGGATAGGTGGTCAGGTAATATTACTAAACCATCTTGGTGTAATACGACATACTCAGCTAGCATTCCATCGATACCGCCTCCGAGATCGGATTTCATTTTCTCTTTGGTTAAAGAGCCATAAATCCAGTCTTGGAAGAAAATACCAGCGACGCGATCGCCTATTTTCACCCGTGTTACACCTTCCCCTACCGCCACAACTTCTCCCGCCCCGTCCGACATGGGAATTAACGGATATTTCTGTCCAGTGCCGTAAGCTCCTTCAATAACCAGCAGATCGCGGTAATTTAAGGATGTTGCCTTCACTTGAATCAGAACTTGTCCAGGTGCGGGTTTTGGTTCAGGGCGATCGACTAATGCCAAAGCATCAATTCCGGCGTTGCTTTGAATTTCGTAAGCTTTCATAGATTTCCTTTTGTCAGTAGCTTAAACGCCACAGTACAAGACTAGGCTATCGCCAATCGTCTAGTGCGAAAATATCTGATACCATTTCACGAAATTATTGATACAAATCACTTCCTCTGCTCCTCTGCTTCCTCTGCTTGCCCATGTGTATCATTTTTTAAGTGAAACGGTATGAGCGATTGATCCCGATATGATTGATACGTCATTGTTCTAGCTACAATACCAAACCCATAGCTAGGGTGAAAAACAATGTAGAGACGTAACGCTGCTACATCTCTACAAAGGTTTTGGATAACGCATATTTAATTTCACCAGTAGGGACGCACACTGCGCCCCTAGATCGTCGGTTTCTAACCGCCCTTTGAATACTACAGAGAATTTATGAACTGGTGTACTTTTTCTAAAAGTGGCTGATATTCTATTTGCTCTGCTAACTCTTGGGCATTTTGGTAGCACGATCGCGCCATTTTTTTACGTTTCGTGGTGGCGTAAACGCTTCCCATATTTAGCAAAGTTGAAATTTCTCCGAGATTATCGCCCAGTTCTTGATAAATCACAATGGCTTGCTTGTAGAACTTCATTGCTTGGCGATGCTCTGCCAGGATGCTGTAGGTAAAACCAATATTGTGAAGGGTTGTTGCCTCACCAGAGCGATCGCTGATTTCTCGTCGTGTCAAAAGAACTTGATAGTAGAGCAATAGTGCTTGTTTCGGTTTTCCTACATCGCTATAGATTGAGGCAATATTATTTAAAGTGGTTGCTTCACCAACCAAATTCTTGATAGCTCGTTGAATTGGTAGTGCTGCTTGAAAAAATTCTAGAGCTTCCTCAAACTTGCCTAAGACGTTGTAAGCAAACCCAATACCATTTAGGGTTGTGGCTTCACCAGAAAAGTCACCTAACAATCGGCGCATCCTCAAAATTTGGTGTTGTAGCAACAGTGCCCGTTTTGGTTCTCCTAAACGCGTATAAATTAGCGCGACATCATTAAGAGTAGAAACTTCACTTTGAGTATCTTGCGATCGCCTAAATATTGGTAGTGCTTGTTCAAAATATTTTAACGCTTGCGAAAAGCGTCCAAGACGGCTACAGGTAGAACCCAAATTGCTAAGTGCAGTTGCTTTTGCTGGCGCGTTGCCAATTTCAACAGCAACCGAAAGTGCCTGATGAAAGCGCTCTAATGCTTTTTGAGGTTGCCAGCAACTGAGGTGAGCTAAACCAAGGTCGTTTAATGTATAACCTTCTCTGGCTCGGTCTGGAATTGCTCTAGCCAAGTGTAAATTTTTGGTTGCAAGATCGAGAGATTCTTGAAATTTCCCCCGTTGGTAGTAGCGGTTTGCTTCATCACGACGTTGTTCCCATTCTTTGACTTGATTTAAAGGTTGCGTCATCTGACCTCAGTTGCATTCTGCGATAAGTAGGTAGGACATCTCTTGGGAATAAACCCCTCTTAGGTTTCCCAAATTTTAACCTTAATCTTCTATCTTTAGATATAAGACGTAAATAGAGAAGTATGCTATTGTGTCATACTTATAGGAATATTTATGAAGCAATTAATACAAATACTGTAGGGGCGCATCGCAGTGCATTGGTGTCAACTTAACGTGAAAGTCAGCCTAGAAAAAGCTTTTAGATTTTGTCTCCTTGTCTCGTTCCCAGTCTCCGACTGGGAATGCCGTCTTTGGGGATGCTGTCTCCCTTGCTGGCGGCAGAGCCGCAATTGAAGTGCATTTCCAGCCCAGAAGCTGGAAACCAGATTTGACAAGGCTTTTAGCTTAAGTTGACACCAATGATAGCAGTGCGTCCTCAGATTCTCTATTTATTTCAAAAGTCGGGAATCTTGTTGTTACATCGTTATTTTCAACTCAACCGTTGCCGCAACCACAAGGCCAGTAAAGGTTCTATCTCAGGCATGGTATCAGAGTCGGAAGATAAACGCTACTTTAAACAAGCGTGTTTTTTTCCAAACATTAATATAATGCTCTTACTATGAGCATCTACCAATCTCTCAAAAAATCTTATACACCAGATCGTCGGCGTGAAAATGACTGGCGGTTGTTTTTGCGTTTAGTGCCTTATGCTCGTCGTAACGGACGGCTACTGGCGCTGTCGATGTGCCTACTCGTACCGATCGCACTAGCTAATGCCTTACAACCTTTCTTGATCGGCCAAGTAATCTCCCTGATTCGTAATGAATCAAGCACTTACGAATTTTTCAGGAATCGTCCCTTCTCACAAGGGCTAAATATCCTAGAAGGATTATTGGTAACTGCGATCGCCATCCAATTGATGTTGACAGGTTTCCAAGGTTATATAGTCCAAAAGCTAGGGCAACAAATCACCGCAGCAATTCGCCAAGACTTATTTCACCATGTGACATCTCTAGCAGTGCGCTTTTTTGACCGCACACCCGTAGGTAAATTAATTACCAGAATCACCAGCGATGTAGAAGTGTTAGGCGATGTCTTTTCTACTGGAGCAGTTGGCATTATATCCGATTTGTTTTTAATGCTGGTGACTTTGGGTTTAATGTTTTCCATCCAGTGGCAACTTTCTTGCTTGCTGGTATTGATGCTGTTACCAACTAGTTGGGTAATTGTTTACATTCAAAAACAGTACCGCAAAGCCAATTACAAAGGACGAGAAGAACTTTCGATCCTGAATTCACAGCTACAAGAAAATGTGCTTGGTATTAACGTCGTACAGTTGTTCCGTAGAGAAAAATTTAATGCCGAATTGTTTCGTGCGACAAACAGCAACTACACTCAGCAAATGGATAAAACCATCTTTTATGATTCATTTGTTTCAGCAACCTTAGAATGGATTGGACTGATTGCGATCGCAGGTGTTTTGTGCGTGGGTGGTTGGTTGCTGTTGGAAAAAAACTTGACTTTCGGGACTTTATCGACATTTATATTATATGCCCAGCGATTATTTGACCCTTTAAGGGCTTTTGCCGAAAAATTTACGGTAATTCAAGCTGGTTTCACTGCCATTGAACGCGTAGGCGATATATTAGACGAACCGATAGAAATTCGCGATCGCGCCAATGTCCGCTTCTCAATATTTGATGCGAAATTTGGCTACATCGACGAAATCCTGGCAAATCTAGAATCCCCAGACCTCACTTCCCCCCCAGAACTGGGAGAGATTCGCTTCGATCATGTCTGGTTTGCTTACAAAAATGATGATTACGTCATTAAAGACTTAGATTTCACCATTCATCCTGGTGAAAAAATTGCATTAGTCGGCCCCACTGGTGCGGGTAAAACTTCAATTATCCGTCTTTTGTGCCGCCTCTACGAACCCACCCAAGGACGCATTCTCATAGATGGCGTTGATATTCGGGAAGTACCACAAGCAGAACTGCGGCGTTACATGGCAGTAATTTTACAAGAAGGGTTTTTGTTTGCTGGCGATGTTAAAAGTAACATTTCTTTAGGAGATGGCTACACCATTGAACAGATTCAACAAGCAGCCGAAGAAACCAACATTGCCCATTTTATAGAAGAATTACCTCAAGGTTATGATACTCAACTTCGAGAACGGGGCACAAATATTTCTAGTGGTCAAAAGCAACTTTTAGCCTTTGCGCGGGCTGCCATTCGCAGTCCCCAAATTTTGGTACTAGATGAAGCTACTGCTAGTTTAGATGTTGGCACAGAAGCTTTAGTTCAAGAGGCATTAAACCAGCTTTTGCTCAGACGTACCGCCATTATTATTGCTCACCGCTTGTCTACGATTCGTAATGTAGACCGGATTTTTGTTCTCAAGCGTGGCGAATTAATCGAACAGGGAAGTCACGAGCAACTACTGCAACAGGGAGGGCTTTATGCCACTTTACATAACTTGCAGATGTTGGGAAGTTAGTATATTTTATAATCCCAAGGTGAAAATTAGCGATCGCAACGTTCGCAGCAGGCATTGCCTAAAATGATGTTGTTATTGAAAGTGCGATCGCACAAAATAATACCAATTTGAAAAAAAGAATGCGACAAATAGATCATTTGTAGAGACGCGATTCATCGCGTCTTTAGCCAAGGATGTGTTGCAATCATTAATTGAATTGGTATAATTAGGTCATTGCTATTACTAAATTTTATTAAGAATCCATTTCGGTTAAGTGTAAAAGGCTAAGAGAAAAGGGGAAAGAAAAAACCTTTAACCCTTACCCTTTTCCCTTTTCCCAAAATCCGATTCCGAATTAAAAATGCCTAACCGAGAAGTATTCATACCCATCTGACCTACAACTTTTGGCGCATCAACCCGCAAACTCATCTGCTCACAACGCACACTTAACCAAGGCTGACCTAAACCTATTCCAGAAAAAGGACTTTCAGCGGGGATTTCTAACCTAGAACCAATCAAACCTAATACAGACTCCACTTCAGCAGGGAACATCAGCAAATCGGCACCCTTGGCGCTGAAAGCAGAAGCACTTAACCACTGTCTCCATGCCAAGCTTTGTTGATTATAGTTAAGACTACACAATCTCTGATTTCCCTGATGTACAGTAACATACTTTCCTTGTTCCCAGGTAAACTCAGCTAGTTCCTTTGGTAGTCCCCAAATTTCTCGACCACCAGCCACCGAATCAGCATTATCTACATAAATATGAGAAATCCAAGCGCCGATTTTCCTCTGGTAATTAATCAAAGCTGGGACAACAATTAACTCACTATACTCCAGTACTGAGCCTGACCCATAATGAGATAAATACACGCTAGCGAGAGTTTTACCAGGCCATACAGAAACAATGTCTAACTCTAAGGGAATCAAAGGGCGCACTTGGTCAATATTTACCAAATGCAGAGTTTGGATAGCATAGCCTTGAAGTGTCCAAGGTGCTTGTGGATATGGCATAAGGGAGTTAGGAGTTGAGAGTGAGGAGTTAGGAATAAAGTTAAGAATTAAGATCAAGAGTTACCAATA
Organism: Nostoc sp. JL23; assembly: GCF_017115065.1. NCBI lineage: Bacteria > Bacillati > Cyanobacteriota > Cyanophyceae > Nostocales > Nostocaceae > Nostoc > Nostoc sp. JL23. Next base: position 52,452 of record NZ_JABXKN010000072.1, on the reverse strand, counting down.
TTAGTTCTAGTCTAACTCCTAACTCCTAATTCCTAACCCCTAACTTCTAAAAAAAATCCCCACCCAGGCATTTGCCTGAATGGGTAATATGAGGTCGAACAAAACAATCTTCCCAAAAGAAGTAGAGGAATTATTTGCTCTCTGTAAAATCAGCGTCAATCACATCGTCGCCGTTACTTGAACTAGAGGAACTGCTACTATCTTGAGGTTCACCACCAGATGTAGCACCGGCACCGGCACTGGCACTAGCACCCGCTTGTTGATAGATGTTGCTACCAACAGCGAATAACGCTTGTTGCAATTCTGGAGTGAGCTTCTTGATTTGCTCATCGTCTTCTTTAGCAACTGCTTCCCGCACTTCTTTCACTAAACCTTCGACTTTAGTCTTGTCAGCATCGGGAACTTTATCGCCCAACTCTTGTAACTGCTTTTCAGCTTGGTATGCCAAAGAATCGGCTTGGTTCTTGCGTTCAATCTTTTCACGCCGCTCTTTATCAGATGAAGCGTTCTGTTCAGCTTCTCTTACCATCCGGTCAACGTCATTTTTATCCAGAGTGGAAGCGCCGGTTATGCTGATGGACTGTTCTTTACCAGTACCTTTGTCCTTAGCGGTGACGTTAAGGATACCGTTAGCATCAATATCGAAGACCACTTCAATTTGAGGGACGCCACGTGGTGCAGGAGGAATACCATCGAGGCGGAAGGTTCCCAAGCTCTTGTTATCGTTAGAGAATTCGCGTTCACCTTGGAGAACGTGAATTTCTACGTTAGTTTGTCCATCCACAGCAGTAGAGAAGACTTCCGATTTCTTCGTGGGAATTGTGGTGTTGCGGGGGATAATTTTGGTCATCACGCCGCCCAATGTTTCCACACCCAAAGATAGAGGTGTCACATCTAACAGCAAGATGCCAGTTACATCACCAGCCAGTACTCCGGCTTGAATCGCTGCACCAACTGCTACAACTTCATCAGGGTTAACGCTTTGGTTGGGGTCTTTACCCAATACCTGCTTCACAATCTGGTGGACTGCGGGAATCCGGGTAGAACCACCAACTAATACCACTTCATCAATATCGCCTTTAGTTAACTTGGCATCCCGGAGGGCGTTTTCCACAGGAATACGACAACGGTCAATTAAGTCAGAGCAAAGTTCTTCAAATTGAGCGCGAGTCAGGGTTGTATCCAGGTGCTTGGGACCATCCTGAGTAGCGGTGATAAATGGTAGGTTAATTTCTGCTTGGGTGACGCTAGAAAGCTCAATTTTGGCTTTTTCTGCGGCTTCCGTCAGACGTTGTAAAGCTTGTTTGTCTTTCCGCAGGTCAATACCTTCGGCTTTTCTGAACTTCTCAGCTAAGAAGTCAACTATTTTTTTATCAAAGTCGTCACCACCAAGGTGAGTATCACCAGATGTGGCTAGTACTTCAAAAACTCCGTCTCCTACTTCCAGCACGGATACGTCGAAGGTACCACCACCAAGGTCAAATACGAGAATGGTTTCATTACTCTTCTTGTCAAATCCATAAGCCAAAGATGCAGCTGTCGGCTCGTTGATAATCCGCAGAACTTCAATCCCGGCAATTTTCCCAGCGTCTTTTGTCGCTTGTCGCTGGGAATCGTTGAAGTATGCGGGAACAGTGATTACAGCTTGGGTTACAGTTTCACCCAGGTATTTGCTGGCATCTTCAACTAGTTTGCGAAGAACTTTTGCAGAAATTTCTTCAGGAGCAAACGGTTTACCAGCGATTGGACAATCTAATTTGACATTGCCGTTGCTGCTGAGGACTTTGTAAGAAACTTCCGTAGCTTCGTTACTAACTTCATCGTAGCGGCGACCGATAAAGCGTTTGACAGAGTAAAACGTATTTTCGGGGTTCATCACCGCTTGGCGTTTGGCGATTTGGCCAACCAAGTTGTCACCATTTTTCGCAAATGCGACTACTGATGGCGTTGTCCGAAAACCTTCAGCATTAGCAATTACTGTGGGTTTACCACCTTCCATCACTGCCACGCAGGAGTTCGTTGTTCCTAAGTCAATTCCAACTACTTTTGCCATTTTAGGTGCTGGCTCCGTATAACTACAAATGAATGAATGAGAATATAAAGCACTAAATTTTGAACCAACAGGGTCAAGAAATCAGCCAGTTCAGCATGAATACCTTTGATTCGGCCTTCCTGGGGTTAAAACTCCAGACTAATGCTGATATATATACTGAAGCTTAGTGGTAGCCAGTCCATGAAGGGTGGTTTCCCGAACCTTTCTTGGGACGGTTAAACTAACTAAATTGTGTGTTTAGTTGGTTCATGGATTTATTTGTCTTCACTCTGTCTAATGTAGGAGAATTAATACTTTCAGCAATTAGGGTGAACCGTAACGTCCGAGTGGTGTTTGCCGTCTTTTGAGGCAATAAACTACAGAAACACTGAGGATTGGGCATGGGGCACGGGGTATGGAGAGAGAATAATAACTCAGCACTCAGTACTCAACACTCAGCACTCAGTAGTTACTCAATCCCAGAAAAAAGAGTTTTCCAGTCAATCACAGGTGGTCTTTGTCCTTGGTTGACTATTTCAAAAATTTTCTTAGAACTACTTGGTTGAAAAAGGCATTCTACACAAGCGTTTGCGACATCAATCCGGCTGGCATCACCCGAAAGTGTATCCCCAGTGCCTATGACCACACCGTATTTACCCCCAGTTTTTGCCTTAAGGAGGGTGTTGAGGTCGTATGAGGTATAGGGCCCGTCAATGAGGCGTCCTGGGCGGATAATGGTGTAGGGCAATCCAGAATTAATAATGGACTCTTCGCCTTTTTGTTTGGCATCCAACACGCCAAAACCATTAAGAATACTAAAAGGAAACTGATTTTTACGGAGAATTCCACAAGAAGAGACGAAAACGAATCGCTTCAAATTCTGGGGTGCTGCTGCTACTAGATTGCTGGCACCTTCAGCATCGATTTTTGCCGGACTATTTTTTGCTTTTGCTTCACTAGATTTGGGATTAAGGAAAATAATTCCCCATTCAATCAAGTTCGGGGATTGGTCAAACTCCCATCGCGCAGAGGGAAAGGCAGTAGTTCCAGTACAATTTATGATGTGGGTAACACCTGGCATTGCAGGTGGCAGTGTAGCTGGCTGGCGGATATCGCCAACGACAATTTCCACTTTTTGGTTAAACATCTCTTCAGCTTTTGCAGCATTGCGTGTCAGAACGCGAACTTTTAAACCCTTTTCGAGTAACTTGCCTACCACTAATTGCCCGACTCCACCTGTAGCACCAGCAACTAGTACCAAATCTTTAGCTGAATCAAAAGAAGTCATAAAGTGCCCTTGAGATAGTCTATTGCTAATCTACCTAAAAAATACGATGTCTACGACAAGCTATGACGCTCGATAGCGCAGCGTTAGCGACGCAAAAGCGTCTGACTCGCTAACGGATATAAAGCTTGGATGAACGTGATTATTGCTTCTGCAAAGATGTTCTCAAGTTATATATAAAAATATTTTATGTATATTTTAGCACAATTCTATATCACAAAATTATTACTGGCACAAGAGAAAATTGGGCTTTTGTCAAAAGACAGGCGAAATTTGACAACGTATCAAGTTTTCAAGAAGCGAACGAAATACATTTGTAAAAAGAATAAATTTCAGTTGATGTTTTAATGATGATGTATAAGAATTTACAGAGAGTTAACTTATGAAGATTGGGTAAAGAAGTTTGCCTGACTTTACTTCAGTGATAATACAAGAGGTAACAAGGAACGAGGAGCCAACATTGTTATAAGAGAAGACAGCAGGCAGGAAGATAGCGCAGTGTAAAGCCTTCTCTTCTCCCAAAGGGAGACGCTACGCGTAGCTTGCTTCCACAAAGTGGTACGAGAGGCTTGTCTGCGACACGCTATGCCAACGCCAACGGTATGGCTTCTCTACGAGACGCGAACGCTTAGAGCGAGTCCGCGAAGGTCGGGCAGAAAGCATTAGGAAAGAATTATGAACTTCCTCGCTGGGAAAAAAAAATGAATCAAAATCCTGTAGCTGCTTCCTTGGAGTTGAATGCTTCTCGCCAGTTTACTCCGTGGCTGTTTGAGCAAAATCTGAGTCTGGCCTTTACTACCTATCAAGCAGGTAAATTATTTTTCATCGGCTTACAATCTAGCGGCCAACTATCTGTATTCGAGCGCACCTTTGAGCGTTGCATGGGTTTGTATGCCCAAGATAGTAGCTTATATATGAGTTCCCTATATCAACTGTGGCGCTTTGAAAACATCTTACAACCAGGACAAGTTCACAACAACTATGATGCTGTCTATTTGCCCCAAGTGAGTTATGTGACTGGAGACTTAGACATCCATGATATTGCCCTGAGTAATTCTCAAGTAAATAATGAACCACAGCATCTAATATTTGTCAATACCCTATTTAGCTGTTTAGCCAAAGTTAGTCAAACCCACAGTTTTATTCCCCTGTGGCAACCGCCGTTTATTAGTAAATTGGCAGCAGAAGACAGGTGTCATCTCAACGGGTTAGCAATACGAGATGGTCAGCCCAGATATGTGACTGCTGTGAGTCAGTCGGATGTGGCAGAAGGATGGCGGGACAGGCGAGCTGATGGTGGTTGCGTCATTGATGTGGAAAGTAACGAGATACTCATCAGAGGACTTTCCATGCCCCATTCCCCTCGATGGTATAAAGACAAGCTGTGGTTACTTAACTCTGGGACAGGAGATTTTAGCTACCTAGACTTGAAACGGGGCAGCTTTGAACCTGTGGCATTTTGTCCAGGATATATGCGCGGTTGTGCATTTCATGGCGACTTTGCGATCGTTGGAGTTTCTCAGCCCAGGCATAACAAGACTTTTAGTGGTTTGCCTCTAGACGAAAAATTATTTCAAAAAAATGCTGAACCTCGCTGTGGGCTACTGGTAATTGACCTGAAAAGCGGTGATATTGTGCATTCCCTGCGAATGGAGGGAGTCGTACTGGAATTATACGACGTGGTGGCGCTACCAGGGGTGCGTCGTCCAATGGCGATCGGCTTTAAAAGTGATGAAATTCGGCGGATGGTGACGATGGGATGAGAGATGTGAAATTTCAAGTCTTTACAGCCGACAAACAACACAACGAAGGAGAATCAACAACAATGGTTAATGCAGTTTTAAATCTATCCGAGCTTAATGGCAGCAACGGCTTTGTGATTAACGGCATTGATGAACCTGACCGCTCAGGTTATTCTGTCAGCAGTGCGGGGGACATTAACGGCGACGGCATCGACGACCTGATTATCGGGGCATATCGTGCCTCCCCCAACGGTCAGCGTGATGCAGGGTCAAGCTACGTGGTCTTTGGCAGCAATAGTGACTTTGAAGCTAGCTTCAACCTCTCGTCCCTCAATGGCAGCAATGGCTTTGTGATTAACGGCATTGATTCAGGTGACCGCTCAGGTATTTCTGTCAGCAATGCAGGGGACATTAACGGTGACGGCTTCGATGACCTGATTATTGGCGCATCTCCCGACCTTAACAGTCAGAATAGAGCAGGGTCAAGCTACGTGGTCTTTGGCAGCAATAGTGGCTTTGGAGCTAGCTTCAACCTCTCGTCCCTCAATGGCAGCAATGGCTTTGTGATTAACGGCATTGGTGCAAATGACGGCTCAGGCGTTTCTGTCAGCAGTACAGGGGATATCAACGGTGATGGCTTTGATGACCTGATTATTGGGGCAGGTAATCCCTGCTACGTGGTCTTTGGTAGCAATAGTGGCTTTGGAGCTAGCTTCAACCTCTCGTCCCTCAATGGCAGCAACGGCTTTATGATTAACACTGACTTCTCAGGCACTTCTGTGAGTAGTGCGTGGGATATCAACGGCGACGGCTTCGATGACCTGATTATTGGGGCAAGAAACGCCTCCCCCAACGGTCAGTTTTTTATAGGGTCAAGCTACGTAGTCTTTGGCAGCAATAGTGGCTTTGGAGCTAGTTTGAACCTCTCCTCTCTCAATGGCAGCAACGGCTTTGTGATTAAGGGCATTGATGCGGGTGACCGCTCAGGCAGTTCTGTTAGTAGTGCGGGGGACATCAACGGCGACGGCTTCGATGACCTGATTATCGGGGCATATCGTGCCTCCCCCAACGGTCGGTATAATGCAGGGGAGAGCTACGTAGTGTTTGGCAGCAATAGTGGTTTTGGAGCTAGCTTTAAGCTCTCGTCCCTCAATGGCAGTAACGGCTTTGTGATTAACGGCATTGGTGCAGATGACGGCTCAGGCGTTTCTGTCAGCAGTGCGGGAGATATCAACGGCGACGGCTTCGATGACCTGATTATTGGGACAAATAGTATCGACTACGGCAGTCAGTTTCGGGCAGGGCGGAGCTACGTGATTTTTGGTCGCAGCAGTGGTTTCGGTGCTGGTTTCAACCTTTCATCTCTGGATGGCAGCGAGGGTTTTGCAATTAATGGCATTGATTCAGGCGATCGCTCAGGCAGTTCTGTGAGTAGTGCGGGGGATATCAACGATGACGGCTTCGATGACCTGATTATTGGGGCATATCGTGCCTCCCCCAACGGTCAGATTAGTGCAGGGGAGAGCTACGTGGTCTTTGGTTTTGCATCTCCTACACCTATTAATAAACCTCCTGTTGTTGTTAATGACACGGCTACCACCGACGAAAACACTGCCGTTAACATAGAGGTCTTAGCTAACGACAGCAACTCCCTAACAGTATCGGCTATCGATGGTAGGGCAGTTGTTGTTGGTACTGCCATTACCCTGAGTTCTGGTGCCTTAATTACCCTTAATGCTGATGGCAGCTTGACCTATAACCCGAATGCTTCATTTGAGGTTTTGGCTGTTGGTGAAAGCGGCACTGACAGCTTTACATACACCACCAACAATAATGGCAGCTTGACTAACACAGCTAGCGTTAACTTGGCCATTAACGGAGTCAATGACGCACCTCAGATTACTTCAGTTTTTAACCCCTCGTCCTTCAATGGCAGCAACGGCTTCGCGATCAACGGCATTGATAAATATGACAACTCAGCCGGTTCTTTCAGCAGTGCGGGGGACATTAACGGCGACGGCATCGACGACCTGATTATCGGGGCATCAGGTGCCGACCCCAAGGGTCAGTATGATCTGTATAGTGCAGGGGAGAGCTACGTGGTCTTTGGCAGCAATAGTAGCTTTGGAGCTAGCTTCAACCTCTCGTCCCTCAATGGCAGCAACGGCTTTGTGATTAACGCCATTGATGTGGGTGACTTCTTAGGCAGTTCTGTCAGTAGTGCGGGGGATATCAACGGCGACGGCTTCGATGACCTGATTATCGGGGCAGAAAGTGCCGACCGCAACGGTCGGTATCGTGTAGGGGAGAGCTACGTGGTCTTTGGCAGCAATAGTGGCTTTGGAGCTAGCTTCAACCTCTCGTCCCTCAATGGCAACAACGGCTTTGCAATCAACGGCATTGATTCGGGTGATGAGTCAGGCAGTTCTGTGAGTAGTGCGGGGGATATCAACGGCGACGGCTTCGATGACCTGATTATCGGGGCAGAAAGTGCCGACCGCAACGGTCGGTATAATGCAGGGCAGAGCTACGTGGTCTTTGGCAGCAATAGTGGTTTTGGAGCTAGCTTCAACCTCTCGTCCCTCAATGGCAGTAACGGCTTTGCGATTAACGGCATTGATTCGGATAACTTCTCAGGCGATTCTGTCAGCAGTGCGGGGGACATCAACAACGACGGCTTCGATGACCTGATTATCGGAGCAAAAGGTGCCGACCCCAACAATCGGTATAATGCAGGGGAGAGCTACGTAGTGTTTGGCAGCAATAGTGGCTTTGAAGCTAGCTTAAACCTCTTGTCGCTCAATGGCAGCAACGGCTTCACGATTAACGGCATTGATGTATATGACTTCTCAGGTAGTTCTGTCAGCAGTGCAGGGGATATCAACAGCGACGGCATCGATGACCTGATTATCGGCGCACCTAATGCCCCCAGCGCTCAGGATAGAATAGGGTCAAGCTACGTGGTCTTTGGCAGCAATAGTGGTTTCGGTTCTGATTTCAACCTCTCGTCTCTCAATGGCAGCAACGGCTTTGCGATTAACGGCATTAATCTATATGACTACTCAGGCAGTTCTGTCAGCAGTGCGGGGGACATCAACGGCGACGGCTTCGATGATCTGATTATCGGGGCAGAAAGTGCTTCCCCCAACGGTCAGAATAGAGCAGGGGAGAGCTACGTGGTCTTTGGCAGCAATAGTGGTTTCGGAGCTAGCTTCAACCTCTCGTCCCTTAATGGCAGCAATGGCTTCGCGATCAAGGGACTTGATGAGGGTGACTACTTAGGCCGTTCTGTCAGCAGTGCGGGGGATATCAACAATGACGGCTTCGATGACCTGATTGTCGGGGCATTAGGTGCCGATAATGTAGGGGAGAGCTATATAGTGTTTGGCTTTCAGACTGCCGCTACTACTAACGAAGATACCGCCGTTAACATCCTTGCTAGTAATATCATCCGTAGATACACAGATGCAGATGGCGATACTTTAACTATTAGCGATTTCACCAACCCTACTAATGGCACACTGGCACTTAACGACAACAACACTCCAGACAATCTCGGCGACGACTTTTTCATCTACACCCCCAATGCCAACTTCAACGGCAGTGACAGTTTCACTTTCACTGTCAGCGATCGCAATGGCGGTACCATTACTAGTACTTTCAATCTCAATGTCAAACCCGTCAACGATGCACCTGTGGCAGCCAATGATACCATCTCCGGTGGCAATGGCAATAATACTTTTGTCTTCCGCCTTGGCGATGGTGATGACACTATCACCGATTTTGCTGGAACTGGTATTGGCTCAAATCCATCAGCAACAGCGATTAGCCAACTGGATACGTTGCAATTTATCGGTAGTGGTTTAACTGCCGATAAATTGCAACTTACTCAAAATGGTAATAATTTAGAACTCACCTTTTTAGATGCGGCTTCTACGAGAGTTACTCTGCAAAATTTCCAATTAGAAAATCTGGATAATGTGCCAGCAAATGGTTCACGACCAGCAATTGGTAATATACTGTTTGATGCACAGACCAGTGTAATTGACAGTTTTGATGTCTTCAATGCCAACTCCACTCAAACTAATCTTTTTAACAAGAACACTGTTACCTTCCTCAATGACCTTAACAATAACGTCGCGGGTTTTGATAACTCTAACGATCTAATTAATGGTCAAGGTGGTAACGACATCATTAATGGTAATAGTGGTAATGACCTCTTGCGGGGTGGAAAAGGCAATGATACTCTGGTGGGTGGCAGAGACAATGATGTTCTCATCGGTGGTATAGGTGCTGACTTTTTCGTTTACAACAGCAATGTTGAGTTTACTAGCACTGTTGTTGGTGTTGATGCGATCGCTGATTTCAACAGTTCTGAAGGTGACAAGATTGTACTGGATAAGACTACCTTTGGTGCGCTCGCTTCTGCTGCGGGAACAGGTTTTAGTAATCTCAATGATTTTCAAATCACTAATTTAGCGGGGACTAGCACGGCAAAAATTGTCTACGATCCCGTGAATGAGCAGTTATTTTACAACCAAAATGGCAGCGCGGCTGGTTTTGGCAGTGGTGGTTTATTTGCAACTTTAACTGGTGCGCCAACTCTCACGGCATCAGATTTTGTGTTGCAAGCATAGTTTGCCCAAAACGGAGTTCCAAAAAGAACCAGATTAAAGATTTGGCTAATGGCTGTTGATTCTGTAACTTTCAGGCTGATAAGTGGGAATTTTAGGAAAAGGGCAAACTCCCGAAAACTGAATTAGCACAGTAGTCAACACTTGAGGTTTTGAGCTAGGAATGAAAATTAGTCAAAAATTAATTTTGGGTACTCTAGGAATGGCTACTCTCTCAGGAATTATTGGTGCGATTAGTGCTAATCAACAATTGAATATAGCTAAGTATCTTGCTCAACAAGAAGCCGAAGAAGTTGCTGGACTACTGGGATATTTCGTCAGTTCCGATCTTGAAAAGCACGTAATGCGATCGCAAGATCAGATGCTAGCCCATCTGCAAGAGCATGTCCAATCGCTACACAAGCAACGTCAGCGCGATCTGGAGATTGTAGACCGTAATAAAATCATTCTGGCAGATGTCGTTGCGGAAGATATCGGTACGCGATTAGATCACGATCGCAATAATGAAGTTGGTCAAACTATTCAAGATGGGATACCCAGAACCTATATTGAGACCAGTCCTGAATACCCAAATGGAATTCACTTGATTGCTGTTGCTTTTAAAACTAGCAAGGGTGAAACAATGGGTGCAGTAATTTTGGAGTACACACCACTTTATAAAGCAGCACTAGCAATAGCCCATAAAAATATTTTTGTCACGTCTGTCATCAGTTCGGGATGTGGTATTTTTGCATTATTAGTAGGTTATCTGGTCTCCAAAACGATCTCAAAACCGATTAAAAAACTCCAGCAAGCTGTGATGAATCTGGCTGAAGGTAAGCTAGATACCAGAGTTAATATTTGCTCTCACGATGAGATTGGCGAGTTAGCTACCTCGTTCAACAAAATGGCAGACGATCTCCAATATTCTAGAGGTGAGTTGGTCAATGCTAACGAACAATTACGAGACAAAATTAGCGAGCGCCTACAGGCAGAAGCAGAACTTCAACAAGTTCTGAAACACCTGAAAAAAACCCAAATGCAATTAATTCAATCGGAAAAAATGTCGAGTCTGGGTCAACTAGTGGCAGGAGTTGCTCATGAAATCAACAATCCAGTTAATTTTATCTACGGCAACCTGCAACACACTGATGATTACACTCAACAGTTGCTGCTGTTAATTAAGCTATATCAAAATTATTATCCTAACCCAGAGCCAGAAATTAAAAATGCTAACGCAGAAGCAGATATTGAGTACCTAACAGAAGATTTGCCTAAGATGTTAACCTCAATGAAGATGGGGGCTAAACGCATTCGGGAAATTGTTCTCAGTCTCCGAATTTTCTCTCGTTTGGATGAAGCTGAGTTCAAAATGGCTGATCTCCATGAAGGAATCGACAGTACTCTGTTAATTTTGCAACACCGTCTAAAGCTACAAAATAATCGCCCTGAAATTAAAGTGGTTAAAGAATATGGTGCAATACCTCAAATCCAGTGTTTTGCAGGGCAACTGAATCAGGTATTTATGAACCTCTTGGCAAATGCAATCGATGCTTTAGAAGATTGTTTCCAAAAAGAACTTTGTCCAAATCCCTTGATTCGCATTTCTTCTGAACAGGTAAATGAAAATGTAATTATTCGGATTGCTGATAATGGAATAGGAATTCCCCAAGAAATCCAGTCGCGTTTATTTGACCCTTTTTTCACCACGAAAGCAGTTGGGAAGGGGACTGGCATGGGTCTATCAATAAGTTACCAGATAATTACTGACAAGCATGGTGGATCTTTGCAATGTATTTCATCACCGGGACAAGGTGCAGAATTTGTAATTACAATCCCAATTCGAGTAGCGAAAGCAGCACAATCATAGTCGGCGATCGCCAGGCCTATCGGTAAAAGTCAGTGCCAATGTTTTTCAGCCCCTAAGTGCGTAGGCGTAGCCCGTCGTAGACATCGCAGTTAGAGGGGAATTTCCCCTGAATTGTTCGGTTCTACCACTGTCACCAGTATACAAATAGCTATAACCTCTTAGATAGTAGTGAAATGTCTAACTTAGACGCTGTTAGTCGCTCTTGAATTAAGGGGTGAAAGCCTGTGTACCAATGGATATTGCCAAGCCTGAGCGAAATCTTGGCTGAAAATCAATCAAGTGTGGCAGAATGTTCACCTGCTAAAGCAGAGCAGCAGTGGCGTATCAGCCTCGCAGCGACAGAACATTTGCTATTAAATACTTTAGCAGACCCTTCAGTTAACACAACCCAAGGATTAGTTTTAACTGCACCAGCACCCTTATTTAGTCAACCAAAATTGACTCAAAGTTTACAAACAGTAACTTTTACAGCAAAACCATTTAACCCCTTGGCGCTGATGCCATTTCAGATGCCGGGTGCAATCGCGTCTGTAAATGAAGAGATTGCTCCCCATGAATCGGTACTTCCTTTACTACCTGCCGATCCTCTAGGTACAGAACAGTTTTGCTTAGTTTTTACAGATAAATTTAGATTAGTGCTGGTTTTAGCAACCCACAAAAACGGTAAAAAAACTTTTTCATTTTCTTTTGAGCCAGAGATAGTGCAGCAGGCTTGGCGATCGCTAGGGGCACGGGTAATGCTGGCTAATCCAGAATTTTTCGCGCGCTTGGACGCATTAGTAGAACAGTATTCTCCGGTAGCACCAGACTACCCCATGATGATTCACTTTAGCCAGTTGTTGCTTCAAGAATTAACAGAACCAGAAGAGACTAGAGACTCTTCACTAGGGACTGGGGAAGAAGTAGGGGAGCAGGGGAGCAGAGGAGCAGTGGAGCAGGGGAGAAGAGTTTTCCCCAATCCCCAATCCCCAAATCCTGATGTAGAATTGCTCCAAGCCTTCGCTCACGAAGTCCGCACACCTTTAACAACTATTCGCACCATGACTCGTCTGCTGTTGAAGCGGCGAGACTTAGATGCTAGTGTGATCAATCGCTTAAAAGTTATCGATCACGAGTGTACCGAGCAAATTGACCGCATGGAATTGCTGTTTAAAGCCGCAGAACTAGAAACTACTGCCTCAGCAAAATCGTCAAAGACTCAACTCACACCGATGTCTTTAGATCAAGTGTTGCAGCAGAGTATTCCTCGTTGGGAACAAGCAGCGCATCGGCGGAACTTAACTTTAAATGTTGTTTTACCCCAGCAACTACCGACAGTGGTAAGCAATCCTACCATGCTGGATCAGGTTCTCACTGGTTTGATGGAAAATTTTACTCGCAGCTTACCCGCTGGCAGCCATATTCAAGTACAAGTTATCCCAGCTGGAGATCAACTGAAGTTACAATTATCGCCTGAATTCCGGTGCAAAGATTCAAATAAAGCCACTACATCTGCAACACCACCAATTCGCAAGGCTCTAGGTCAACTGCTAATGTTCCAACCAGAAACAGGTACGATTAGTTTGAATATCGCTGCAACCAAGCATTTGTTTCAGGCGATCGGTGGCAAACTAATTGTGCGTCAACGTCCACACTATGGGGAAGTGATGACGATTTTCCTGCCTTTAGAAGTTAGCACTAAACAGAAACCGATAGTCACGAATTAGAGATATAGCCATCCTAAATGAGATTGTGAAAATTTTTGTTATGGTCGTCCTTGGTCATTTGTTCTTTGTCATTGGTGACTATAAAGCAATACAGTTCAGTTAAGCATTTCTTTCTTCTCTTTGCGTCCTTGGCGTCCTTGGCGGTAGCCTGCGGCAAGCCGCTTTGCGTCTACGTTAAAAAAATTGACTTTTACAAAGAGTTTTAGGCTTAACTGAACCGTATTGGACTATAAAGGACAAATGACAAATGACTAATGACATGAAACAAAGTACTTTTCCACGCATCTAACAAATATTTCCACACCCATTGCCAAGGCGGTTTCGTCAAAATCAAACCGGGGATGATGATGGGGATATGCTAAGTCTTTCGCGGGATTAGCAGAACCGAGAAAAAAATAACAACCAGGAATCTCTTCTAAGAAAAATGACATATCTTCAGCAGCCATAGTTTGGCATTCTGGCACAATACCCACAGGAGTTTCTACCACTTCTTCTGCTACAGATCGCACTAGTTCTGCTATTTTAATATCATTAATTACTGGTGGATAAAGTGACCAATATTCTAAGTCATAATTTGCACCATAACTCTGACAAATTCCAGCAATAATTTGCTCGACACGCTGGTTAAAAAAGCCTTTCAAACTAGGATTAAAATACCTGACAGTAGCACTCATTCTCGCTGTATCAGCAATTACATTGCGTTTAGTTCCAGCGTGAAGTTCTCCCACTGTCACTACTGCTGAATCAATGGGATTAACATTCCGAGCGACAATAGTTTGCAAGGCATTTACAACTTGGGCGGCAACAACAACGGAATCAACAGTTTGATGAGGTAGTGCGCCATGTCCACCTTTGCCCAAAATTGTGCAGTTAAAGCACTCCACTGCTGCCATCAATGCGCCAGCCCGCACACCCACTGTTCCTAAAGGCAAATTATTCCACAAGTGCAAACCAATAATCGCGTCAACATCAGGATTTTTCAGGACTCCAGCTTCAATCATCGGCTTTGCGCCTCCTGGTGATTCTTCCGCTGGCTGAAAGATAATTTTCACAACACCGGAGAAGTCTTGGCGATGCTGTTGGAGATAATAAGCTGTACCTAAAGCGATCGCTGTATGTCCATCATGTCCACAAGCGTGCATCACTCCACTATGCTGCGATTTGTACGGTACTTCGTTGAGTTCTTGGATTGGCAAAGCATCCATATCCGCGCGAATCGCTAAAACTTTTGGATTTTGGATTGTTTCTGAAACTTCCCTTTTTCCTTTGATGGTGGCAACAATGCCAGTGTGGGCAATGCCAGTTTGATGCTCAATTCCCCATTCTTGCAGCTTTTGTGATACAAACTCAGCAGTCAGTTTTTCTTGAAAACCCAACTCTGGTTGTTGATGCAATCGCCGCCGCCACTCTACTAATTGCGGTTGCAATGAGCGAATCGAAAGTCGGATGCGAGATAGATCAACCGAAGAAGGATTGGGAAAGGTGGAAACCATTATGAAGACAAACTAGTTTAAGTACAGCTAATACCAATTTGAAAAAGAATGCAACATATTATAAGATTCGTCGCCAAACCTTCCCAAGACATCGGGGTAGGTGCGCATCAGTGGATCATGTCGCAAAAATTTTTTGAATTGGTATTACTGAGATTATTTTCCTAGTTTAACGTGACTTAGATAAGTCTTCAGTAACGAGGTACTCAGCACTGAGTGCGGTCAAAGAGTCTCTAGTTGATGGCTGTTAATTTTCTCTCTAGGTCAAATAAAAAGCCGTGGATATACTCTTCAGTCCATTCGGCACCATAGAAGCGTTTAAACATTCCTCGTGCTGGGTCTTTTTCAGCCCGATATCGCAGGTATCGCAGTTGGGCTTGCTCAATGGCTACTAAATTTTGGGAATCTGTTACAGGTTCTGCCTGCTCTACGAAATCGAGATAAGCTTTCAAATAGTCTTTGAAAGCAGCAAACACCTGAGTTTCTACTACAGCCGTTTCTTGGGGACGAGTCCACAAAAAAGCAGGAGAGAAAAAAGGCTGTGCTTCTTCGGGAAAATCTCCTCCCCAAGATAGATGTTGTTGATGGGTGTGGAAAATGGGCAGAATTGGTTCGGTATATTTCGCCTGATATGCTAAATCATCCCGAAATAGCGGCTGCATATCCAAAGCAATTAGATGTCCTCCTGGCAATGTCACCAAATCTGCCCCAAAAAAGGGCAAATCGTAGTTGAGGCGCGGAAAAATCACAAAATTCAGCACTTGCAGCGAATTGCCGCCCTGTACGTGAGCTGCCCGAATTTGCCGCAATTTTGCAGTTTGAAAGGCATAACTGGTGGTGACAACCTCTTCCTGATTCTTTCCCTTGCCCACAACAGCACTCTTAGACTCAAACCCAGTGGGGATAGGATAGGGCTGTAAATCCAAACGCGATCGCATATAGGCGATCGCATAATCGAGAAATGGTTGATAAAGCGTCACTTCGCTTCGCTCCAAATTCAAAATTCAAAATTCAAAATTAATAATCCCCAATACCCCATACCCAATGATGCTTATCTTTTGCTGCCACTAACTGCTAGGGGGACAGCATCTTCAAATAAGAATTCATAGAGAAAGCGCTCTGCCCATTCATGACCAAAGTAGCTGCTAAACAAACCAGATGCGGGATCGCGGTCTGCACTATATTGGTCATAGTCTTTTTGGGCTTTGATAATCCGCTGGATATCTTCAGGGTCTTGGAGCGGTTTGGCATCTCCTAACATTTGCCAATACAAGTTTAAATAATCTTGAAAAGCTTCAAAGACTCGCGTTGATACTGTTTCAGGATCGGTTTTGGCAAACAATAGGTATTTAGAAAAATACTGGTTGGCATCGTAAAACTTCATTTCTAAGTTTTGCGCCAAATCTGGGTATTTATCATGGAGAGATTTCAGCGGAACTATATATTTTTTTTGATAATCTTCATCCTGAAACAAAGGCTGAAAATCAAGCACAATTAGATTTTTGACTTTGCCAAAGGATAAAAAATCAATCCCTAACAGAGGTAGATCGTAGTGATTACTCGGATAAACCACGCTGTTAAAAATTTGGGCACTTTCCCCAGCATCAATATAGGTATAGCGAATTTTCCGCAACTCTTGAGATTGGTAACACCAACTGCGAATAGTTGCTGGGTTTCTGCCGCGATCGCTAACTTTGAATTCCAAACCAGGAGGAATGACCCTACTTTGTAAATCAAACCGCTGAAATAGCTCTTTTTCTAAAAATTCCAGGAAAGGCTTATACATGGAGCATGATTTGTTAACCCTTGCATGAAAATAAGTTATGGCAATCATGCACGTCTCATTTATGAGAAACAAAGCAACATTCCTTAATGGGGCATTGGGAATTGGGCATTGGGCATTGGTATGAGTTTAGTAATATCCCCTATTCCCTATTCCCCATTCCCCCCTAACGCCTAGCATGATTGCGACTGATCATTTGCTCCAAAACTTCTTGGGAAACACACCGACGCTCGGAACAATAAGTCATCAAGTTGATTCCGTTCATCATTCGTACTGTACTGACTCTGACACGAAAATCATCCGTAACAAACCAACAACGTTCCTGACCTTGATTGTTGTCATAGTCAGTATCAATTGTCAGCACTCCATCATCAGCAAACCGATATCGGCTCACAACTGGAATACTCTCAACATAGCCTTGGTTGCGAATCAGTTTTCCAGAACGCCTCGTTTCGTCGGGAACATCAACCAAAATCGCAGCATTATCGGTATTCGGTAGCCTGGTATCTAGGTTAGCCTGCCATGCAAAGCTAGCACCGCTTGTTGCTTTACTAGGATCTATCCCTTGGGCTTTACAAACTTCTTGGACTTTCGGATCGTCATTTCCCATGACTTTAATAATCAAATTTGACTCCCCCGACTCATCCGCCGCCGAGTCAAAATGATGAACGGCGCGTTCCGTAAACCATATACCCTCACTTTTACGGAAGAAGTCGATCATTGTCAAAGGCGGTATTATATGCATCTGTTTTGAAACCTCGTTTTATCAAATTTTGGCGTTATTAATACTAGTGATGAGATGAAGTCCCGATTTAGCTAAAGTGTAGAATAACTCCAAAAGTGATATTTTAATCAGCTGATGACAAATAGTGAAATTCAACTTATTACAAGCGTTCGCCCCAGTCCAACTCCAGAAATCTTAACAGCCCTCAAAAAAGGAATCCCTGTGGATTCGGTAGAGTTGTCCCAATTCAATCTAAAGGAAGTCGATTTCCGACAAGCTAACTTGAGTAAAGCCAAGCTATTAGGAGCCGACCTCAGTGAGGTGGTATTAAGTAATGTCGATTTGAGTGGTGCAGATTTGCGAGGCGCTAATCTGCGAGGAGCCGATTTGAGTGGGGCTAATTTGCACGGAGCCTATTTAAACCGTGCTGACCTCCAACAAGCAAATCTCAGTGGCGCAAATTTGGAGGGAGCCAAACTCCAAATAGCGCGTTATGATTCACAAACGAAATGGCCCGAAGAATATAACTACAAAGCTTCGGGAGCGGTAGGACCGGGTGCTAATCTCAATGGTGCTTTTCTGAATACAGCTTCTTTACGAAATGCAGATTTACAAGGTGCTAATCTGCGTGGAGCCTACCTGAGTGGCGCTGACTTGACAGGAGCCAATTTGCAAGGCGCTTATTTGAGTGGTGCTGATTTGACAAAAGCTTATTTGACAGGGGCTTGCTTACGAAATGCTCGATTGACTGGAGCCGATTTGCGGGATACAGACCTGCGAGCGACCGATCTCAGTGATGCAGAGATGGAGCATCTTCTCAGTATCGCTGGGGCAGATTTTACTCTTGCTCAAGGACTTACAGAAGCAACTAAAGCCATGCTTTCTAGCCGTCCATATTCAGAACTTGATGTTTGGAACGCCTATACGCGCACAACAACTCGTGAGAGTTTGAGTGCTTCACCAATACAATCCTGAGTAATGAGTTCAAAGTTGTGAGTTCAAAGTTATTATGATTTTGATCGCAATAATTGCATTGCGAACAAACTCACGCCGCTAAGTAAGTCGGCATAATAAAACCAAACTGTGTAAAGGAAAGTAAACAAGGCTCAAACTCTCTTTTCCCCTGCTCCCTACCCCCTGCCCCCTGCCTTATCCCAACGATAATTATTTACGCCGACTTAGTTATTGTGGCAACAAGTCTTCTAAAGCAGCTCCAACAACTCGGTGATCTTCATCCTGTCTGAGTTGATTTAGGGCTGCTTTAGCTTGCGGCTCATCAAATCGTTTGAGGGCATAGCTAACTCGCACCCGCATTCGCCAAGATTCATCATTCACCAACCTTAGTATTTGAGATAATGCCGCAGTATGTTGGCTAGAATCAGCCAGTAAGCCAAGTGCATCAACAGAAGATTCCTGAACTGTGAAATCTTCATCTTTTAAACCCTGAACGCATATATCAAATAGTTCTTCAGGGCAATCCATTTCAGCGATCGCAGCCAAAATGCTCCGCCTAACTAGCCAGTGGTCATCCTGATAATATGCCAAAACTAGATGAGAAACTGCAACTCTGCCAAATAGCGATAACGAATTTGCCGCCTCAGCCCGCACGTTGGGAGTATCATCAAATTTCATAATTTGCATCAAAGCTGCAAAAGATTCCGCTGATTGTTGATTACCCAAACCCCTAGCCACAAAAGAACGCACTAGAAATTCTGAGTCACGAAGTTTACTGGTGAGCAGAGGAACTGCAACTTCTGATTCATAACCATTGAGGGCAGCGATCGCCTTCAAACGATGGTGAAAATCTGGGTTCTTCAGTTCAGCTTGGATTTTATGGATTTCCATAAGTGCATTTGGTACAGCTATTCTTTATTTTAGGGCATTGGGCATTGGGCATTGGAAAAGAAGAGGCAGGAGACAGAAGTTCTTTAATTTTGAATTAATTTGTCCCCCTTGTCCCCAGCCCAATCCCCAATGCCCCATGCCCTATCCCCTAAATCAATGACTCAATTAAGCGAAACCGTTAAAGAATTAATAGCCAAAGCTAGAATTGTCAGCTTTGCTGGGTGGGAACAGTCCCATCCAAAAGAAGCGATCGCTATATTTCAAGCTGCGGATGATGCTTTTCGCTACCTAAGCGATGAAGATTTATTGCAGATTAAAACCTTGTCAGCCAATAATTCTGAGTTGATTCCTGTTGCTCAATTGTTACGCGATCGCGCCACCGA
Source organism: Nostoc sp. JL23 (assembly GCF_017115065.1). Classification (NCBI taxonomy): domain Bacteria; kingdom Bacillati; phylum Cyanobacteriota; class Cyanophyceae; order Nostocales; family Nostocaceae; genus Nostoc; species Nostoc sp. JL23. Next base: position 32,979 of record NZ_JABXKN010000072.1, on the reverse strand, counting down.
AATCGTTGATGAATCTAGGGAACAAGTGTTGGCAACTTATACCGAAATTATCCAGCCTGGAGGCGGTCTTTATCCAGCTGAACGCGCCCAAGCTTGCTGGCGAGATTTTTGGCATTTTCTTCGCTGCATTACTTATGGCATAGCAGGTGGCCACACTGAATATACAAATTCTACAGGACTGCACTATATGAATTTGCTCTATCAGGAATTACAAGTTCCATTGGATGCAATGATTTTAGGCTTAAAAAGCATCAAGGCTGCTAGTTTGAAACGCTGCCAAGGCGATCGGCAGCAAATTGCTCCCTATTTTGACCATTTAATCAGCCAACTAGCTACTTTCCAAATTCGATAATTGAAGAAGAATTCAGGAGTCAGAATAACTCTCGTGGGAGTCTTGTCGTACCTCTACAGGAAAGCAAGCTACGCGCAGTCTCTCGTAGAGAAGTGTCTCACAGAATTCAATTCTGAATTCTGAATTCTGTTTTATTACGCTAAAACTCTGACTAAGAGAGAATTTTAATTAATTTTACATTGCGTAATATAGTTGGATTTATTCATGCCCACTTATTGAGATAAACTTCAGTGACTCAGCGCGATTAATACTCTGGCTCAAGGGAATGGGATAGTACCATCACTTGTATCCCAATCGCAAATTCAATACTAAAAAAAAGCTAAAACTTTTTGAAACTATTATTTAACTTAACAAATTTTAATAAATATGGTTTCGGCATCGTATCACAATGTGTAAGGACAAATGATGCAAAAACTTAAAATCATCACGACTAATAAGGATTTAAAGTCTGTATGTCCCCTACTTTGTCACAATGATGTAAAGTTTTTTAACATCTGCTGAATATCCTTCTCATAAAATTTAGTTGTTAACTGGGAGATAGTTTGAATGGCTTTTGGACCAGCATCACGGTTAGGGGTCGCTCTGTTTGAAGACACCGATCCCATTGATCTGTGGCCAAGTCGCTCTAATGAGGAAGTTGAAACCGTAATTAGAACTGTCTACAAGCAAGTTCTAGGCAATGCTTATGTAATGGAGAGTGAGCGGCTTTCCGTTGCTGAATCTCAACTCAAACGGGGTGAAATTAGCGTTCGCGGGTTTGTGCGTCAAGTCGGGAAGTCGAAACTTTACCGTTCGCGGTTTTTTGATAGCACCCCTCGCTATCGGGCGATTGAATTAAATTTCAGACATTTCCTTGGTCGTGCGCCATTGGATCTAGAAGAAACGCGTATACATAGCACTATTCTGGATACAAAGGGCTTTGAGGCTGAGATTGATTCCTATCTAGACAGCGACGAATACCAAGAAACTTTTGGGGAAAACATTGTGCCTTATATTCGGGGCTACAAAACCGAAGCTATCCAGGGTTTGGTTCAGTTTACCCACTTATTCCAATTGGTACGTGGTTCCTCTAGCAGCAGCTTGAAAGGTGACTTAGCTGGCAAACAACCAAAATTAAACAGTCTGCTAATTCAAAGCACGCCTACTCCTGTAGTTTCACCAGCCAGTAAGGGTGCTGCATTCCGCAACCCAACATCTACTCCGAGGACTCGTCAAGGTGTGGGATCTGGTGATGATGGTAAGGTATACCGGATTGAAGTCACTGGCTACAAGGCAAATGTGGTAAATAGCATTTCCAAATTTCGCCGCAGTAACCAAGTCTTTTTCGTGCCATACAATAAGCTTTCCCAAGAGTATCAGCGAATTCACCAGCAGGGCGGTGCGATCGCTAGTATTACCCCTGTCAACTAAAGAATCGAAATTGGGGATTTAGAGATTAGGGACTGGGAAATAATTATGCTGTACTCAGTTTCTAGTCTTTCAATCCCCAGTGTTAATCATTCTATGATTTACACATAACTACACACGCTCAAGGGCAATACTCTGCAAAAAGCCGCTTTGCGTAGCTTGCTTCTACCTAGAAGTATGCAGATACATAAAATTGCCTTACTTGAAAAGAATGATTTTTGGCTATTGTTTGCGTAAATCCAGATCGCTCAAAAGTTAGCCAAAGCGATCGCTAATCTGGGGTTTGACCAATTCTGCTGTCAGTTGTCAAAAACGAAGATATTTAACACACTTTCACAAACTAAAGTTTTACAAAAGCTAGTCAGTAGCAAAAATAACTGACAACTGATGGGAAATTCTACCCCTTGTAGAGGTAGGATGCTCGGAAATTTAATTAGCGTTTTTCAGGAGATACTTCAATGTCACTTTGGGCTATTGATTCACCTACTGTTGAACTCCGTCCGAACACCAGCGAAAGTGAATTACAAACACTGATTCGGGCAGTTTACAAACAGGTTTTGGGTAATGCTCACTTGTTGGAAAGTGAGCGACTAGCCAGTGCTGAATCGCAATTGCGCGATCGCAAAATCAGCGTCCGTGAATTCGTTAACACCGTTGCCAAATCAGAACTTTATCAATCCCTGTTTTTCAACTCTTCTTCTCAGTATCGGTTCATTGAACTGAACTTCAAACATCTACTAGGGCGTCCTCCTGCCGATCAGGCAGAAATTTCCGAACACGTCCGCATCTACAACGAACAGGGCTATGATGCTGAGATCGAATCCTATATCGATAGCAACGAATATCAGCAGAATTTTGGCGAGAATATTGTTCCTTATGTTCGCAGCACCAGTTCCCAAATCGGAATTAAGAATGTTACCTTTAACCGCACCTTTAGCTTAGTCAGAGGATTCGCTAGCAGTGATAGCGATCGCAAAGCCAAACTGATCGGCGATATTGGTTCTAATTTACCCACATCCATCAAGGCTCCCGCCGCTGGTTCTAGTGTTAGCAGCACCGATAAACGCTTCTTGATTAAAGCTGTCAAAGGTGCAGGTAATTTCCGTACTCGTCTGGGCAATCTCGAATATATAGTTAACTACAACCAACTGTCTGGACAAGTGCAAAACATTCATCGCACAGGCGGCAAAATTATCAGTATCACTGAAGTTGCTTAGATTTGTCTAAGTAAGAGAGTAGGGACAAGAAGACAAGGAGACAAAAGAAAACTTCTAATTCCTAACTCTTGTACAGACGCGATTAATCGCGTCTGTACTCCTAACTCAGCACGGGCTAAACGCCCCGCTACCGCTAACAGCACTCTCAAATGCAGTTGTGGTCAAGCAGGCTAACATATAGACTAGGAGAATAACTTTCTTTTTTACCAAGATATCTCTTGGACTTTAAGCTACTTTTTTAAAATCACTTTTCTAATGGAAATTACTGAATTTTTTGAACTTTCGATTGGACGATGGCGATCGCAGCGTAGCGCTCATCATTTAGCATTCGCCCACTTTGAAGAAGTATTGTCTAACATTGAAATTGAGTCTTTATCCACCAACGATCCAGCAGTGGTGGCAATCTGTCAATTGTATGACACTGAACTAACCCGTATCACTCAACCCTTTCGGATGACTTGGGAAGGTGAGTCAGACTGGGACGATAAACCAATCTCTGGCAGTACTGTACTAGTACCAATTCCCGATGTCGAAAATCCTTCTAGAGGCAAACTCCTGCGGGATAAGGGATACGCTGAAACAATTCCAGCAGTGGCTAAATATCATCTGAGTGACGATGGTATTTTCACCCTTTTAACAGAGTATGAACTCGCTGCGGCTGAGGAGCGAATTTGGTTTGCTAACCCAAATCTTCGATTTCGGGTAGCAATGATTAAAACCAGTGATGGTAAAGGGGTGACAACAGCTTCCTTTTCTTCAGAAATTCGCTCTTTGTCAAGTTCAACAAGTTAGCAATATCAGGTTAAAACATAAAAAGAATACAAGCTCCTAAATTTATTTATGGGGATTGTAATGTCTGAAATTTGAATTTTGAATTTGGAGCGAAGCGACGTGACGATAGCGCCCAGCGAATCTAGCACCAACGCTAGCGATTTGCTCACCTTATCCTGTTGGATGGCAGGAGATTTTAGCAACTACCAGCAATCTTTTGCAAATCCCCAACTTTACGCCCACATTCACATTTATTTTCGTCCTTTACCATTGGAATTTTTTTCTGGTATCGGTTTTTATTCTGAACAAGCTTATGACCACGATTTATGGACACCCTATCGTCAAGGAGTACATCGACTAGTAAATTGGGGCGATCGCATCTATATCGAAAATTACAGCTTGAAAGATCCTATGCTTTATGCAGGTGCAGCTCGTGAATTAGATATCCTCAAAACCATTACCCCAGAAAGCATCGAACGGCGTTATCACTGTTCAATGATTTTCCAACGAGAAGGTGAAATGTTTCGAGGCAGTGTGGAACCAGGCAATCAATGTCTGATTCAACGCAATGGATGCCAGACATATCTTGTCAGCGAAGTAGAAATAACCGAGCGTACTTGGATAAGTCTAGATAAAGGTATGGATATTGAAACCCATAAACAAATATGGGGATCTACCGCTGGGCCATTGCAATTTGAAAAACGGGAAAGTTTTGCTGATGAATTACCTGCGGTGAGCGCATTATGTTGATTCAGCTTGAATCTGTTAAAACCAAAATGTTGCCTCCACTGGCTGAAAGAAAGATGCGCTGCTGGATTCGCAGCCGCCATTTGATTTGTTCGGGTAATTTTTTTATATTCGAGACATTAGAATATACAACGATTGAGAGATTCTCTGAATGCGTTGCTTCTTTAGGAGGGACAGTAATATCCGTTGACCCCATTAATAAAATCTGGATGGGCGATCATCGCCAAGTTATTTTATATCAGGCAAAAGCTAGTTTACATACACCTCATCATACTTTGAAACAATACTGGATAAAATACGGTGGTTTCTACACTAGATTTGATGAGCGTGCTTGAGAGTTACTATCCTGCGGAAATTATTCTGACAGACATCTATACTCCAATTCAAAATTAAGTTCTGAATTTTAAATACTCCCCAAGGGGGTTGACGGCTAATTGTTAATGTCTAGTTGCTAATTATCGATCGTGATTAGCTATTAGTTATTAACAGTTAGCCGTCTAAGTTTGTTAGAAAATGTAACTAAAAAACTCCCCGAAACTTGATAAGTTAATATCAATAACCAGTAATTAGTAAATCTTAAGTAGGGACTGTTATGGCTTTGCATTTTAGTATTGCCATCCTGCTATAGAAATTTTATTTTACTTGACAAATTAGTTCCTCTTACCCACAATAACCCAATATGCAGACCTTCTTAGACGAAGAAACCAGACGACGCCAATATCAAGCATTTCCCCAAACAGAACCCATCGAACTGTGGAATACTGCTTCAGTTGATGACATTGAAATTGTAATTCGAGCAGTTTATCGGCAAGTGTTGGGTAATGCCTACATCATGGAAAGTGAGCGGCTCGTAGTTCCAGAATCCCAACTCAAGCAAGGTATAATCGATGTGCGTGAGTTTGTGCGTCAGGTTGCCAAATCAGAGTTGTATCGCTCCAGATTTTTTGATAATGTTTACCGCTACCGGGCAATTGAACTGAACTTTAAGCACCTACTCGGACGCGCTCCCGATGACTACTCCGAGACGACACATCACAGCAACATTCTAGATAAGAAAGGTTTTGAAGCGGATATTGATTCTTATCTTGATAGTGACGAGTATCTAGATGCCTTTGGTGAGAACATAGTGCCATATTACCGGGGTTATAAAACTCAAACGGGCAAAAAGATATTGGAATTTACCAATATGTTACAATTGGTGCGGAGCAATTCTAGCAGTGATAAGAATTTAGCAACAAATAATGAACCTCAACTGGTGCGATCGCTAATTACCAACGCTCCTTACGGTAGACAGAAACTCACGGATATTAGTGCATTGCTGGCTGAAATATTCAAGCCCAAGCCAGAAACTGCTCCTCCAGTTAATACCTTTATTCCAGCTACCACAGCAGCCGAACAAAGCTTGCGGCAAAAGATTCAAGAGCAAGAAAGCCAGATTGCAACTTTGCAACAACAATTAGCAGACTTACGACCATTTGCCAGCATCGGTACAACAAAATTTAGTAGTAGTTGGCAGTCTTCCAGTTTACCCACCAGCACAGGTGAATATACATCTTTGCAACAGCAAGCTGACGCCCAAGAAAAACAGATTGCAGCTTTGCAAGAGCAAATTGCTGATTCCCGGCGGTCTGCGACAATTGGAGAAGCCCGATTGAATAAGTGGCGCAGTCGCGTTTTTAATGGCTAATTTCTCTAGTGTTTAGTTTTATCGGGTGGGTTAGGCAAGTTTAACTCACCCATTTTTTCACTACGAACAAATAAACTACTTTAACCCTAATTCGAGAAGCTGCTTGCAGGAAAGGGAGACAAAGCGTAGCTTTAGCGGGGTGGGGTTCTTCAGATTTAATAAGTAATTAAGGGGACAAGCTTCCGATGTAACACTATGGGCAATAGTGTTATATCTATACTTTTGCGCTAGTCAGCCAGTCGGTTGCTTGCCAGTGAAAACAGCTAATTGAGCGGCGAAAGCACGCTTGAAGGCGGGTCGCGCTTCGCCACGGGCGACATAGGTAGAGAGATTCGGATAGTCGTCCAACATACCCGAGTCTTTCAACCTGAGCAGCACTTCCACCATCATAAGGTCGCCTGCGCTGAATGCGCCATCGAGCCAGTCGGCATCTCCAAGGTGACTGGAAAGTTCTAAGAGCCGGTTACAGATGCGACCTTCGACGACACGCAGGCGCTGTTCGTACCAGGCCTGATCACGCTCTAAGTACGTGGCGATTTCTCGATCAACGATTGGCGGCTCCATCGTGTTAAGTGCGGCAAACATCCATGCGATCGCTCGCGCTCGACTATTCGCATCGTCTGGCAACAGCCCTGTATGGCGCTCCGCGATATGGAACACGATCGCCCCCGACTCGAACAGGGCGAGATCACCTGACTCATAGGTTGGAATTTGCCCGAAAGGATGAAGCGCACGGTGCGCGGGTTGCTTCATCTCACTGAACGAAACAAGACGAACGTTGTAAGGTTGGCCCACTTCTTCGAGCGCCCAGCGAACGCGCATGTCACGCGCCAGTCCCTTGCCGCCATCAGGCGACCGTTCAAAGACGGTAATAGTGGGTGTCATTGGAAGGGTCATGGTGATTTCTCCTTTTGGTCCAATTTTCTGCTTTGGGTGTGTGTTCTGTCCGGCAAGAACAGCAACTCTAGATATCAGCATCAAAGCTGGCATTAAAAGCACCGGCGGAACTATCGCAAAAAGACAGATGTAACACTATTATCAATAGTGTTACATTTTGCGCTTGTCATGCTTTAGTCTAAACTCCAGTCACTAAAGATTTCCTGATATTTTCCGAGTAAGCTTGAAACAACAAATAATCAGAAAGTGTCTGAATTATTGTTCTAATAGACTTACAACTTATGAAAAAACCTATAGTTTATCGATACCGTACTTATGGACTAGTTGGGTTAATATCCTTAAGCGCTGTATTAACTACACCTACATCTGCCTTAACACAATTGGCAGGCGATTCCTCAATTGGGCAAACTCCTATCCCTGCTTCTAACTTAATCTGGCCAACGAAAGGGTTTATTTCTCAAGGCTTCCGCAAATATCAACATGAAGGCATTGATATTGCAGGGTCGTCTGGAACTCCTGTTGTTGCTGCGGCATCCGGTACAGTTCTTAAAGCAGGTTGGGATAATTGGGGATTAGGAAATGCCATAACTATTAAACATCTCGACGGCAGCATTACTGTTTATGGCCACAATCGCCGTTTGTTGGTGAGCAAAGGTGAACAGGTCATTCAAGGTCAAATTATTGCCGAGATGGGATCTACAGGCAATAGTACAGCACCTCATCTGCACTTTGAAGTTCATCCAAATGGTCGAATAGCAATTGACCCCCTTCGTTTGTTGACATCCGTAACTGCAAGTGTTGGCTCCGGTTCTAAAGTTCAGCAAGTGGATAACTCGAACCGCCCAATCTCACTATCCCCAGTAGCAAATCAAGTTTCACCTTCACAGCCAATTCCAATAGGTTTTGCACCAGTAAGCGTTGATACTAAATGCAATGGAGTTACCATCATTGAAGGTGAGACTGCAAGCATTCGTGTAAAAGTCTGTGAAGAAAATGGTCAGTTATTTTATATTGGGCAATTGAAGCAAAACCCAAGCAAGCCTATAAAGATAACAGCTTTGAATATTGGTAAAAGTAGCTATCGAGCAGATAATGGGAGTTTTTATTATTTAGTCACTCCAGAAAAAGTGGAAGTTTGGCGAAATGGCAGTCAGATTCGTTCTGACAGTTTTTATAGTTTAACGAAATCGCCTTGATATTCTTCTTGATATCCCCTGCCTACCAAAGGTTGAGGCAGGGGTATTACAGCGATTAGTTGAAGAAGAATGCAGAATGCAGAAATCAGAATTCAGAACTCAGAATCAAGATGCTCTCTACGCGCCTCTTCTCCCAAAGCGAGAAGAGAAGGCTTTACGCTGCGCTATCTGCCAGTTGTACAGAATTCATTCTGACTTCTGACTCCTGACTTCTGACTCCTGAATTCTGTTCGATAAAACTTTCAGTTTAAATACACTTAACTTTTAGTTAAGTGTTAACTGAAGCAAGTGGTTGAGAGCCATTTGGCACAGAGACATTATTTAGGATAGGCTGACGAGTTTTCAGATCAAATTTGAAGCCATGTGGCAAAATATGAAGCTTTGCTCCACAAATCGCCAAAGACTCATCCTTCAAAATTTCGCCCATATTGTTATATGTAGCTTCTGATTCATCAACAATCGTAACGGCACCTGCACCAATTACTTCAATTTGGTTATCTGTTACTACCATAGCGGTATTTTCGTCAATCCCAAATCCTAAGACAGCAGGTTCTAGTATTAAAGCTGAAATCAAGCGTCCCAAGCGTCCACGCTGAGAAAAATGCTGGTCAATTACTACCCCTGGTAAAAATCCCATACCTGGGCCCATTTCAACAGTTTCAATCCGAGGATGTGTCTGCGAATCACCTTCCACAATCATTTTATCTGGCATCACAGCAGCTCCGGCACTTGTACCTGCAATCACTACGCCTTCAGAAAAGCGCTGGTGAATTGCCGCATCGATTTCGGTGTCCTTGAGGATGCTGGTAATACGAGCTTGATCTCCCCCTGTAAAAAATACCCCAGTTGCTTTCTTAATAGCTTCCAATGCAGTAGATGAAGATGCATCTTCACGGGTTTCTGTATCAATAATGCGAACAGTTTCAGCTCCTAGACGCTCAAACACTCTGATGTAATTTTCTCCTACTTCTCTTGGTAGTTCTGTTGCTGCTGTCAGAATTACAATATACGCCTTTGTACCCCCAGCGCGTCGTACAAAGTCCCGCAAAATTACAGAATCTCCCTCTTTATCTTCGGCTCCCCCAATAATTACTAACTGCCTTTTAATATTACTTTCCACCATGATGACCCCTGGGATTTGAGTTAATAAATTTCACTAAAACATGACAATTCAATGTATCAAATCATCCCTTTGATAGATTCCTTGATAAAAGTAGGATTAACATTTGCGTAGACACATACCCCTACGGAGAAGCTACGCGGAGCGTCTGTCTGCGACACGCTGCGCGTTCGCGTAAGCGTCCCGCAGGGAACGTAGAGAAGCGGCTTGTCGTTAAACGTTGCAATTAGACCAAACAAAATATTTTTCTGAAAAATTATCTAATTTTTCATTCACTAAATCAAATCTACAACGTCAACTGCCTCTAAAAATATTTTCTAGAGGCATTATTGGCTATATTGCTAATTGTCGATTGGAGATTTATCGTGCAATGTGAGTAATTGGTATCGACTTTAGCTAGATGGAATTTAGATATCTAATGACAACTCCTAATGAACCCGACTTCTATAAAGTAAGTTAGTTAAGAAAAACCGTGCTTGTTCTAGTGGGAGATGTCTGGGTTTGCCTTGGTAGACAATTTGATACTCATCCATGTCTGCCCCATCTCCATGTCCAGAGATCAGCTTTTGGTGAAAAGCTTCATCAGCAAGTTCTCGAATCTCATCTCTTAGAGCAGCTTGTGTGCTATTCATAACTTTGCTGTTTTTTTTATGCTGTCTTTTTAATGCCTCATATTTACTTATACGATTTGTTGGATGAGTGTTGCACCTTTCAAAAGTTATATCTTTGATTCTTCATCAGGATGAATTGACTGTTCTTGATTTCTGGCAGCAGATTGGAGATTTAATTATGCCTTAAGATAGTTAAAAATGCTTAGTAATAGAGTTACCTTGGGTTCGGATTAGCTCAGTGGCACAGCCATCACTCTCCAAAATTAACCTGAGCTAATCTACAATCAATAAGTCTGAGTAACCACAATTCAGCATTAAAATTTTAGGGTGTTTAGCCGAAGGTTCGTAATCAATGGTTCTACAAAAAAGCAGTGAATTAGTCCGCATTAATGCTAGAAGAACAGATGTATTCGATATTTTCAACTTCAAGCATTACCTTGGCCCCAACCCTTATTTAGATGTAGGGGCGCTAGTATTTAATTTTGCTCTAATTGACTCTAGAGAGCCTTTGCCCATCGAAGATTATATTGCCAAAATTGGCGATCGCTATCCAAATCTTCGTGATCAAACCTACGAATCTTATGCCCATCTCTTTGCCCAAGTTGTGTCCGAAACCGGAAAATTGGACATGGATTTACACCTTAACCGCTGGAGTGTGAAGCCATATCCAAATCTCACGCGAGTTAGCATACAATCACTACATGAACGCACAACTAGAGAGGTAGTTTACTTTGTTTGGGATTGGTTTGAAGCCATTACCCAAGACGAAGACTTTGCCTTTGATGAGCAGTTGGTGAAGTTACAAGATAGATTTCGCGCATCTGTCTACGGTGGCCCCACAGTTTACGCCTTATTGCGAACAGCTTATGAGAAAGGTATCCCCGCCTTTTATTTGTGGGAAGAAGGATTGATGCAATACGGCTTAGGAAAAAACCATGTCCGGGGCGTAGCAACAACATTTAACTGTGATAGCCATCTAGATTCGGAGTTTACTACCCGCAAAGATGATTGTAAGGCATTTTTGAAAACCTTGGGTTTCCCAGTGCCTGAAGGCAGTATTGTCTTTTCCGAGAAAGAAGCCTTGGCAGCAGCAAGAGAAATTGGCTACCCAGTGGCAGTTAAGCCAGTGGTAGGTCACAAAGGAATTGGCGTTACAGCTGATGTGCAAGACTCAAAAGAACTGATATCTGCTTATAATCGCTCAGTGGCAGCGATTCCCGAAAATCAGCAAACCCGAATAATTGTTGAGAAAAGCATCACAGGATCGGATTTTCGTATGTTGTGTGTCAATGGTCGATTCGTCGCCGCCACAGAACGCCGTCCAGCATCGGTTGTTGGTGATGGGTATTTAACGCTTGCAGAGTTAATTCGCCAAGAGAACCGCAAACCTGCACGTTTAGACACGCCAACCTCGCCGATGAGTAAAATTCAGATTGATGAAGCGATGGAACTCTACCTAGACGAACAGCGCTTATCATTAGACAGCGTGATTGAGAAAGGACGCACTGTTTACCTGCGTAAAGTCGCCAATCTTTCAGCCGGAGGTATGAGCATTGATGCAACCCCGACAGTTCATGATGACAATATTATCTTGGCGCAAGATATTGCCCAACATTTCCAATTGACTTGTCTAGGAATTGATGTTATCACCAAAAGTCTTGCAGAATCTTGGAAATCCAGTAACTTTGCTATCTTGGAAATCAATGCTGCACCAGGCGTTTTAATGCATCTTAAACCTTCTGTTGGTGAAAGTGTTGATGTGCCTTCTCATATTTTAGAAACCTTTTTTGAGTCGGGTGCAGATGCCAGGATACCAATTATTACCTTTAACAAAATCTCAGTTGAAGAACTGCAAGCGACGATTGACCATATCCTTTTGCAACATCCCAATTGGACAATAGGTGCTGTTTGTCGTGATGCCGTTTTTGTGAATCGCTCGAAAAAAGTATTAAGCAAAGATTACAACACTAATGTTCAAACTTTGCTGCGTCATCCCAAACTTGATTTACTAATTGCCGAGTACCCTGAAGACATCCTCGAAGAACAGGGCGTATTTTACCAGAATAGTAATATCGTAGTTTTGGATAATCCCACCGAAACCGAGATGATTTTGGTGCGGGATGTTTTCGATGGTTCAACTGTGGTGATTAGAAAAGGCAACGATATTTCTATTCGTCGCAAAGGGTTAATTGAAGATTATACTTTGGGTGAAGATGAACCATTTACGCGGGTTTATTTGAAGGAAACTGGAGCTTTGTAAGTTAAGTAAATAGGCGCTTCGGGATTGGAAGCAGGGGAGCAGGGGGCGCAGGGGAGAAGTAGCAGTAAGTCTTTCTTTGCCCTTTGCACCTCTGCCTCTTGTGCCCTATGCCCAATTCCTAGTTCAAGCTTCCAAAGCTGGAGAAATTAAAGAATGGCTGGAGTCGGCTAAACTAAAGAAGAAATTGCTTAATAAGTATTAATAATTCTGTTATGAGTACTGATTCACCTGTTAATTCTCCCGAAAAACCTGAATCTACATTCGGGAAGCGTCTGAGAAACTTCTTAATTGTAATGGTAGCGATCGCACTTAGCGTTTCCCTCGTCTTAGGATTGCGAACTGAAACAACCTCGGCAACTCTAGCCAAGTTAAGCGAGAATTCCACACCGTTAGAAGTAGCAATCAGTAACGGCAAACCATCTCTAGTCGAGTTTTATGCTGATTGGTGTACTGTCTGCCAGAAAATGGCACCAGATATTACTCAACTAGAAACAGAGTATGCTGACAAGATGAATTTTGTCATGCTGAATGTAGATAATACCAAGTGGCTGCCGGAAATGCTGAGATATCGAGTGGATGGAATTCCCCATTTTGTCTTTTTGAGTCAGCAAGGAGAAACCATCGCCCAAGCCATCGGCGATCAACCCCGAACGATTATGGCAAATAATTTAGAAGCTTTGGTTACTGGTTCGTCTCTCCCTTATGCTCAAGCTAGCGGCAAAGTTTCCAAATTTTCAGCCCCAGTAGCACCAACGGCGAATCAAGATGATCCCCGCAGTCATGGCAGCCAGGTAGTAAATTAAAATAATTCGTAATTCGTAATGACGCTCCTGCGTCGCTAACGCTGCGCTAACGTAATTCGTAGTTAAAGACTGTTATGTAATGGGATATTCTATGTAAGAGATTGCCGCTTTAACCGCTTTTGAGCATACATTAATTCGTCAGACCTAGCGATTAGTTGTTCTAGTGACATATTGCTGTCTGGTGAGTACCGCTCTATGCCGATACTCATCGAAAGTTTATAGCTACAGTTTTGCTGTTGATTAAAGTTGGCGATATTTGTTTGTAGACGCTCTTGGATACTATCAGCATCCTTAAAGTAGCTAGAGATGAAAACAATGAACTCATCCCCACCCAAGCGGGCAACAATATCTGAGTTCCGAAAAGTTTGCTTAAGTAATCGACCAGCATCAATAATCAAGGCATCTCCTATGTCATGACCAAGGGTGTCGTTAATCTGTTTTAGTCCATCTAAATCAATGAACATAACCCAGCAACACACTTTCATGCGGTAAGCAATTTTCAACTGCTGTGCAGCCATTAGGAAGAAAGCACGTCGGTTATGCAAACCTGTTAGTTCATCGATCAGCAATAACTGTCTTCCTTCGATCTCTGCTTGTTTGCGGTTGCGAACTTCCTGAATGAGTTCCATTTGAGCGATCGCCTGACGACTTAGGCGGCGCAGTGCATCTAACTGCTGGTAAGTTAGGTGATGAGGAATACTATCCAGAACACACAACGTCCCAATTGCAAAACCATCAGGCGTAATTAGAGGGACACCAGCATAAAAACGAATTTTGAGATTACCTTTGACTAAGGGATTGTTATTAAAGCGATCGTCTTTAATGGCGTTGGGAACCACTAATATATCTTCTGGTTGAAGAATGATATGGGAGCAAAAAGACCCATCTCTGGGTGTTTCGCTATTTGTTAGTCCAACCTTAGATTTAAACCATTCGCGATCGCTATCAACAAAAGTAATTAAAGCAATTGGAGTCTTACAAATATAGGCAGCAATAGCAGTTAGGTCATCAAAAGCTTGTTCGGGTAGGGTATCTAGAATATTGTAGCTCACCAGCGCTTTGAGCCTTTCTGCTTCATTATCAGGTAGAGTAACAACTTGAGTTTTCACAGATGAGTGTCTAAGCCTTAGCGAGGAAAGTCTGGAACGTTGTAAATTTTGGAACAACCGCAGCATTACCTTTCCAGCAACAAGGCTGCGTGACATTAACATTTCTGCAACGAAAATAAATATTCGGTTGAATATACAGAAATATTCTATTATATGATGTTCTTCATGCCTTTGGTTTGCTCTGTTATTCATGTCATCCTAACTTTACCTGTGCAAATTCCCTAAGTAAGTATGTAGATACTTACAAAGTCTTTTGCCCAAAGCCAACTTGAAAAGTATCAATATCAACTAAAAATTATCAAAACTTATTGTATTGTTAGATTTATTCATCATTTATTAATATGTTTGATACTACTAATTTTTTATACGTACATAAGTTACGAGCGAACATAGGGGCGCAAGACCTTGCGCCCCTAGCAATGTACAAATAATTTGGGATAATTTATTTTCTGTTAATCTCTTAGAAATCGGTTCGCAGAACTTCTTCTCACAATTTGCTGGAGTGATCGCTTTTACAGCACAGTCTTACTCATCTCTGCATATCTATGCAAAGATAATACCATATTACTCTTTATACGACTCCAAAATTCCACTGCGAATCATTAGTTGTGGCCAAAAAAACACAAAAAATACCATCCATGTTCCTATAGGGATGGAAACGAGAACTGTTAGCCAGATAGTTTTAAATAATAACCAGCTACCACCAATCAGTGTTACACCTGTGAGAATTATAGACCAGGGTTGACACCACCAAGGTTTATAGTTCCAAGGATTTATGGGCTTTTGTTCAGACATTAGTTTTATTTAGTCAAACTCCAAATATTCTTTTAACAATTATGATTGTTTTAACAGATTAAGTTTTATCGTACTCTATTTTTCCATAGTCAAGTTTGATAATTCGGTCTGCTAAATGAAAATAGCGATCGTCATGGCTAATCACTAACACTGTTTTACCCCGCGATCGCAGTTCTGGGAGAAGTTGAGTGTAGAATATTTCTTTGAATACTGGATCTTGATCGGCTGCCCACTCATCAAATAGATAAATTGGTCGATCTTCTAAGTAAGCTGTCAGCAAAGCTAGGCGTTTCCGTTGTCCTTGAGAAAGAGAAGTGGTAGAAAGTTGCCCATTTTCAACTTTCACTTTATGGTCTAGTTGCAGTTGTTTTAAATATTTTTTCGCTTGAGCGTCCAAGTCAGAATTTTTTAATCCCAAAAGTTCTTCAAATAAATAAAAGTCGGAAAATACCACAGAAAAATGCTGGCGATACCATTCTCGATTCTGTTCGTTAATTAACTCCTCATCAAACCAGGCTTCGCCGTTTTCTGGGACATAAAGCCCAGTAATTAGTTTGGCTAATGTAGATTTACCGCTACCATTACCGCCGACTATAAAAACTAATTCTTGAGGATAGAGTGTTAGATCGATGGGCCCAAAAATAAAGCTATTGTCTTCTTTATCTGTGTAGTAACTGTGAGTAACACTTTTAAATTTTAAGCTGTGCCAGTCAGATTTCAGGGCAGGTGGAATAGTGGATATTTCAGTTCGACTAGCTAAAGATAAACCCAGTGATTCGATTTTTTGTAAAGCAATACTGGCTTTGCTCAATAGAGGAAGTTTACTGATAATGTTATCCATTGGTAACACCAAGTAAGTGAAAGTCAAAATATAGCCAGAGAGAGTTTCGGGATTGATGGTGAGCAGATTCGGCAGCACGAATAATACAAAACCGAGAGCAAAAAAGAATATGAGTTGACCCCAGCTTGAAGTTATGGCAAAAAGGCTTAGACCATTAACGTTGTGATGACGAAACTCGTTAGCAGTTGATTGTAGTTTTTCTTCTAAAAAGTCTTCACGCCGCTTGTAATTTAGTTTGAGTTCCTTGACTCCTTCGGTAATAGTGCGAAAATGTTTAAACAGATGATCTTCATCTTCACGAGCTAGAGCCAGCAATTTCCCGCCTCTATTGAGTAGCCACTGACAACTAGCGATCGCAACTACTGAAATACCACAAACCATCAACAATACTAACCAAGAAAGCCAGGTTATATACGTTATACAACCCAGGACGATCGCTAAATTAATAAATATAAAAGGCATCTGATAAACAGCATTAGCCACCGCCTGAATATCTTCTGTTAAAGTTGCCAATAATCGAGGATTCCCTAAGCGTTCTAGATGACTCAACTCGGAAGCGAGAATCTGGCGACTCAAACGCATCCGTAATTGCAAAACTGCATTCTGAGAAAGACGAATCAGCATCACTTGAGAAATGATACTGGTAATTAGTGCAACAATTGCCAGCCCCGCAAAACCCCAAATTATCGATGTGAGGCGGGAAGCACTACCACTACTTGCAGCATGGCTAATTAAGGCAATCAAGCCAGCACTACTACCGCCACTCAAAAATCCAGTAGCGATCGCGATCGCCACCATCCCCCACGAAGAACGCAAAAGAAAGTAAATCAAATTCATGACAAATGCCTGTACCCATTTGGACACAACAAAAAATGAAAATCTTTCTTTTTATGTCCCATGCGCGATTTCCATAATTGTTGTTTGCCAACCAATTAAATTTGCATTGCTAGGGTAGATTTTATATTTTACCAGTTAAACACCCCTTCACATATCACCATGAATCAGGCACAAGGTAAGATTGGGCGATTTGTAATCGCTAGGACTTTGTTTTGAGCAAAAATACATTTCTAATTCGTTCTGTCTCCTGCCTTTCTTTGGTAAGCTAGTTGGAATTACAGCTAATTATGTCAATAAACTGTCAAATTACCTGCTCAGTTTTCCAGGGTGAAATTTGCGATGACTGTAAATTTAAAGTCTTTAGAGAACCAAATTAATGTAGCGGGCAATTCTCAAACCGCTTCTATCACTCAAGGAACCCGCTACGTTCCTTCGCACCATCGACGCATTCTGTGTATTTTTCCCAAGTACAGCCGCTCCTTTGGTACTTTTCATCACGCTTACCCACTCATGGGTAGTGTCCGGGCTTTTATGCCACCTCAAGGTATTTTAATTGTGGCTGCTTACTTACCTAAAGAATGGGAAGTCCGGTTTATTGATGAGAATGTCAAGTCAGCAAGTAGGGCTGATTACCAATGGGCTGATGTGGTGATTGTGAGTGGAATGCACATCCAAAAACCACAAATTAATCAAATTAATGAACTTGCCCATCGAGCGGGGAAAATTACTGTTGTGGGTGGCCCCTCAGTATCTGGGTGTCCAGAATATTACCCTGATTTTGATATTTTACATTTGGGTGAATTGGGAGATGCAAGCGATCGCATGATCGAATATCTCGACCAAAACTCTCAACGTCCCCAATCGCAAATTCGCTTTGAAACCAAGGAACGTTTACCTTTAACAGAGTTTCCCACCCCAGCTTATCATTTGCTGAATATCAATGATTATTTCCTGGCAAATGTCCAGTTTTCTAGCGGTTGCCCTTATCACTGCGAGTTTTGTGATATTCCCGAACTCTATGGCAACAGTCCTCGGATGAAAACGCCAGAGCAAGTAGTTGCGGAGTTAGACGCAATGCGACAATCAGGCAATTTAGGGGCAGTGTATTTTGTCGATGATAACTTTGTTGGCGATCGCCGCGCCGCTATGAAGTTACTTCCGCACCTGATTGACTGGCAAAAACGCAATGGCTACCCTATCCAGTTTGCCTGTGAAGCAACGCTCAACTTAGCTCAAAGTCCAAAGCTGCTGGAAATGATGCGCGAAGCTTATTTTTGCACAATCTTTTGTGGCATCGAAACACCAGAACCAAATGCCCTCCATGCGATTTCCAAAGACCAAAATCTGAGTATGCCAATCTTAAAAGCCATTCAGGTTTTAAATAGCTATGGTATGGAAGTAGTATCAGGAATCATCATCGGGTTAGATACAGATACACCAGAAACCGCAGACCGAATTATCGAATTTATCCGGGCATCGCAAATTCCCATGTTGACAATTAATCTGCTTCATGCATTACCTAGAACTCCATTATGGCGGAGGCTAGAAGCAGAAGGACGACTTCTCTTTGATGAAAGCCGCGAATCAAATGTTGAATTTTTGATGCCCTACGAGCAAGTTATTGAGATGTGGCGGCGCTGCATCACAACTGCTTATGAGCCAGAATTTTTATATCAGCGCTTCGCCTACAACATGGAACACACCTATCCAAATCGCATCGAAGTTCCTAACAGCCCCTCTCGGACTTCTGCGGCTAATATTCGCAAAGGTTTAACTTATTTAACTAATATTTTGGTGCGGATAGGCTTATTTAGTAACTATCGTCAGACTTTCTGGAAAATGGCCAAGCCAGCATTGAAAGCAGGTAATATTGAAAACTTGGTTCACGTTGGACTTGTAGGACATCATTTAATTAAGTTTGCCCAAGATTGTGCCAAAAATGAAGAATCAGCTTCATTTTATTCCCAGAAAATTGTTACGAAAGTTCGTAGCTAACATCACAATCAAAATAAGTTTTGAGAGGCTAAAAGTCTGTTAGAGGTATATACAGAACTGTAAAAAAGTAACCTTGAAGATACACTCGCGATACTTCCTGGGAAAGACGCAATCATAATGCTACCTGCCTAAGATTGTAAGGTTTGAAAGCCCACAGTCCATGCAATTATTTGGTAGCGAGAAAACCATAGCAAGCGAGTGTGGAGCAGTTACATAGGAAGTTTTAGATGGTTATGAACAGTTCATTGACCCGACCCCTGGCTGTCGTGACAGGTGCCTCCAATGGCATCGGTTATGAACTCGCAAAACAGTTTGCCAAAAACGGCTTTGATCTGCTAGTTACAGCCACCGGAGCAAGTATTGACGAAGCGGCTATTGCCTTCGAGGGGCTGGGTGCTAAAGTTGAGACGGTGCAGGCTGATCTGGCTAGCTATGACGGTGTTGAGAGTCTCTACAACCAGATTAAGGCAACTGGGCGACCAGTAGATGCGATCGCTATCAACGCAGGTGTTGGTGTCGGCGGTGATTTCGCCCGTGAAACCGACCTGAAGGACGAACTCAATCTGATCAATGTGAACGTTGTATCCTCTGTACATCTTGCCAAACGAGTGGTAAAGGATATGGTTGAGCTGGGCAAAGGTCGAATCCTTTTCACGTCGTCAATTGCCGCCCTGATGCCCGGCCCGTTTGAGACAGTCTACGCCGCCTCCAAGGCGTTTGTGCATTCCTTTTCGGAGGGACTACGCAACGAATTGAAGGACACAGGTGTTACCGTTACCGCGCTCATGCCTGGCCCGACTGATACCAACTTCTTCCACCGTGCAGGTATGGACGACACAAAAGTTGGTGCAGATCAAAAGGACGACCCGGCTGAGGTCGCCAAGCAGGGTTTTGAAGCCTTGATGGCAGGTAAGGATCACATCATCGCCGGTTCGCTTAAAACGAAGCTTCTGGCGAATGTTAGTAAGGTTTTACCTGATACAGTCAGTGCTGAACAGCACCGCAAGCTCAGTGAGCCGGGGTCAGGCAATAACTAATTTGCTACCTAATCAAGCGAATATGCTCAGTTAGCACTCATTTTAAGCGGGGTGCGATCGCCTGGGATAACGGACTTCCAAAAAATAAATTATCCCAAATTATTTGCACATCTGTAGGGGCGCCAGATGTTC
This sequence comes from Nostoc sp. JL23, assembly GCF_017115065.1. Lineage (NCBI taxonomy): Bacteria > Bacillati > Cyanobacteriota > Cyanophyceae > Nostocales > Nostocaceae > Nostoc > Nostoc sp. JL23. The sequence continues at coordinate 13,165 of NZ_JABXKN010000072.1, read as the reverse complement.
TCCCCTACTCACTTTGACTGTCAAAGTCGTAACGGAGGATTTATGCAAATTCATCATCTCAATTGCGGCTGCATGTGCCCAATTGGTGGCGCCCTCTTCGATGGCTTCAGTCGCGGCCCGAAAGCTCATCTAGTCTGCCACTGTCTGCTGATTGAGACAGAGCAGGGACTTGTTCTTATTGATACGGGCTTCGGACTGCGCGATATCAAATCGCCTTACTCCCGCCTCAGCCCGTTCTTCATTCATTTCAATGGCATCGAGTTTGATAAAAAATATACGGCACTCGATCAAATTGAGCGGCTGGGTTTTTCCGCGCAAGATGTGCGTCATATTGTGCTTACCCACCTCGATTTCGATCATGCCGGTGGTCTAGAGGATTTCCCGGAAGCAACCGTACACGTAATGCAGACTGAGATGGAAACCGCCCAGGATCGGCATGGCTTCATTGCTAGACGCCGCTATCGCCCAGAACAGTGGGACGAGGTTAAGCACTGGAAGTATTATTCGGCGGGAGGCGAACCTTGGTTCGGTTTTGAAGCAGTGCGTAATCTCGACGGACTACCGCCAGAAATTCTCCTCATCCCCCTTGCTGGTCACACACGGGGTCATGGTGGTATCGCCATTGATACACCAGAGGGTTGGCTTCTACATGCAGGTGATGCCTACTTTTATCGGCACGAAATGGACTCAGCCAAAAGACGCTGCACGCCAGGTTTACGCGCCTACCAATGGATGATGGAAGTGGATCGCCAGGCTCGATTGCTTAATCAAGATCGGCTACGCGTATTATCAAGCGATCGCAATAAAGGTGTGCGCCTCTTCTGTAGTCATGATGCTATCGAGTTCAAAGCATTCGCTGACCAATCTAGCGCTCAAAACTATAAAGTTCATCAATAAAAATCTATAACTTTAGATGGATGTGGTAATTTGCAGTGTTAGAGATATTCAAAGACCACATTAAATCCAAGTTCATCTATGATCGCAAAGCCTTGGGATGCCCAACTTGCTTACTGGCTAATTCGACCTCTAAAAGACAGTTGGGTAAATCCTAATCATCTCACCACAGTACGACTTGTGACAGGGTTAGTGGCGGCTGTCGCCCTCGCAGTTGGTGATGCCATTTGGGTTAACATTGGGGCATGGCTATTTGCTTTATCCAACTTTCTCGATCATACGGACGGTGAATTAGCTCGTTTGAGTGGGAAAAGCAGCAAATGGGGACATCAATATGACCTTGCTAGTGACGCTATCATCCACATTCTATTGTTTGTGTGTATTGGATATGGTCTTAGGGAGGGAAAACTTGGTTGGTGGGCGTTGGTGATGGGGATAGTATCTGGCGTGTCTGTTGCTTGTATCTTTCATTTGCGAAACCAAATGGAACAACGTTTAGGTAAACAAGCCAGCCGTCAGCCAAATTTCGCCGGCTTTGACATTGAAGACGTACTGTATTTGTTTCCCATCGTTCCCTTGCTGAATGGACTAGAGCCGTTATTAATGGCAGCGACAATTGGTGCGCCAACCTTTGCTATATGGGTAATTTGGCAATTTTGGACACTCCCGCAGCCGGAATCAAACTAATATAACGGGGCATTGGGAAGAAAGCTAAAAAAACAGGCTTTTTAGCTGATTGAATGGTATGTTTATTTTTGCAATCCTGATATTAGGATCAAATTATCAATGGAGCTTCAAACTGAAATTGATAAAGCTATAGCGGCTGTTAATTACCAGAAACTTCAAGCTGAGTTTCAAGCACAGAATGAATTGTTGGTGCTTGAGAACTTTCTCCCTAACTCCATCATTGACCAATTTTTGGCGCTGTTGCCATCTTTGCAACCTGCTATTAACCGCAACTATATTCCCAATCATAAAAAGGGTGGTAGTATCAGCCGCTATAGCTTAGACAGCCTTGCTCCGATTTTCGGAGAGTTTTATCAACTCAGTGCCTTTTTCAAGTTTCTCAACCAAATCACGGCAGAAAAACTCCTTGCCTGTCCTGATTCAGATCCCCATACTTACGCGCTGTACTATTACACTGAGCCTGGAGACCATATCCAGTATCATTACGATACCTCTTATTATCACGGGAAACGCTATACAGTGTTGCTTGGTTTGGTTGATAATTCATCCAGTAAGTTGGAATATCAACTCTACAAAGATATTCCAGAACGGGAAACACAAACGCGATCGCTCTCTTTAACTCCTGGTACTCTAGTCTTATTCAATGGTGACAAACTTTACCACAGAGTTACTCCTTTGGGCGACAACGAACAGCGCATTGTCTTGACTTTGGAATACGTCACCGACACCCGCATGGGTATGGTAAAACGTTTTGTCTCAAATATGAAAGATGCGATCGCCTATTTTGGTTTTCGCCAAGTGTTTCGCTCTTAGCACCACCATCTTACATCCCTCCTGCCTCCTCCATATTAAGAATTAATTAACAAATATTGTCTTGAGCAAAAAACAGTCATTATAAAATACTGGGAAAACTTCCAGATTTACTGGTGTCTAAGCTACTGTTGGTGATTTGACGATGAAGGCAATTATCTTAGCTGCTGGCGTTGGACGACGCTTAGGTAAAGACGGGCAAATCCAACCCAAATGCTTACTGAAATTTAACGGCAAATCTCTACTAGAGCGGCATTTTAACTATCTCCGTCATTACCAAATTGATGAAGTAGTGATTGCTGTGGGTTATCAAGCACAAAGAATTCAGGATGAAATCAAAGCATTAGGAGCCGAAAATTGGGTCAGTACAATTTATAATCCTGATTATACTAAAGGCAGTGTCATTAGTCTTTGGACTGTACGTCAGCATTTAGTTGCTGGCGATGACATATTATTAATGGATGCAGATGTATTGTGCGATCGCCGCATCATCGAACGATTGGTAAAGACAAATATCCCCAACAGCTTTTTACTAGATCGGGATTTTGAACCGGGAGATGAACCCGTGAAGCTTTGTGTTAGAGATAATTATCTAGTGGAGTTTCGTAAACAAGTAGCTCCTGGTTTAACTTATGATTTTGCTGGTGAGTCAGTGGGATTCTTTCGTTTTGAAAGTGCTGTTGCTCACCGTCTTGCGATTCGCACAGAACAATATGTTGCAGACGCACGCGATAATGAACCTTATGAAGAAGTAATTCGGGATCTATTATTAGAAACTCCAGAAACATTTGGCTACGAAGACATCACTGAATTACCTTGGCTCGAAATCGATTTTCCCCAGGATATTCAACGTGCCCAAAATGAGATTTTACCTCAGATAGAAGTCGCAGAAAATGTCTGAAAATATCTTTATTTATAGCAGTTTTGGTTTGGATACATTACAGTTTGACCTCTCTCCAAACCTCTCTCCTAAAAGGAGAGAGGCTTTGAATCTTACCCCCCTTCCCTTGTAGGGAAGGGGCTGGGGGTTAGGTCTGTATTCCATGCAATTGAAAATCGCTAGCCATATTATTTATATAGGTTGAAAAAAGCAGAATAAATGCATCAAATATTTGCACCCAATGACACCTCTGCAAAATTAAATAAGTGTGCCCAATTACGGTTATTACTAGAATCGCCTCAACTCGACTTCATCATGGAAGCTCACAATGGGATTAGCGCCCGGATTGTGGAAGAGGCGGGATTTAAAGGAATTTGGGCGAGTGGATTAGCTCTTTCAGCTCAATATGGCGTTCGAGATAATAATGAAGCCAGTTGGACTCAAGTTGTAGAAATGCTAGAGTTCATGTCTGATGTCACCAGCATCCCGATTTTATTAGACGGGGATACTGGTTATGGCAACTTTAACAATATGCGTCGCTTGGTCAAAAAGTTAGAACAGCGAGGTATTGCTGGAGTCTGTATTGAAGATAAGCTTTTTCCCAAAACCAACAGCTTTATCAACGGGAGTCGCCAAGCTTTAGCTGATATTGATGAATTCTGCGGCAAAATTAAAGCGGGTAAAGATAGTCAGACAGATCCAGATTTTTGCATCGTCGCCCGACTTGAAGCTTTGATCGCCGGCTGGGATCTTTCGGAGGCGCTGCGCCGAGCTGAAGCTTACCATGCCGCCGGAGCAACCGCGATCTTGATTCACAGTAAATCATCGCGCCCCGATCAAGTGCTAGCCTTTGCTAAAGAATGGGCGGGTCGTTCGCCGTTAGTGTTTATACCGACTAAATATTACAGCACGCCTACCGATGTTTTTCGCAAAGCTGAAGTTAATTTGGTCATCTGGGCAAACCATCTGATTCGAGCTGCTGTTGCTAGTATGCAAGCGATCGCGCGTGAAGTAAAAGCCAGCGAAACTTTAATCAACATTGAAGATGATATTGCTCCGGTAAAAGAAATCTTCCGGCTACAAGGGGCGGATGAACTCATAGAAGCTGAAAAACGCTATTTCAACAACGGACGACAAAATACCCAAGCGATCGTTTTGGCTGCTAGCAGAGGCCAAGAATTAGCCGGATTGACGCAAGATAAGCCAAAAGTTATGTTACCCCTTGGAGGTAAACCTTTACTCAGGTTGTTGGTGGACAAATTCAAGAAACTTGCCATCAATGATATTACCGTTGTCGCCGGTTACAAAGCAGAAACGATCGATGTTCCGGGGACTAAAGTCATCCGCAACCCAGATTATGAAACAACAGGAGAATTAGCATCCTTAGCCGTAGCTCAAGCTAGCTTTGGCGATGAGATGCTGGTGCTTTACGGCGATTTGCTATTTAGAAGCTACATCCTGCGAGATTTATTAGAATGTCCCGGAGAAATTGTGGCTGTAGTTGATTCTGTGGCCAACAGCAAATCTGTTAGCGGTTCACCTGACTACGCCTATTGCTCAATTCCAGACGATCTTTCTTTGTTTGGACAGGATGTCAACCTGTTGGATATTTCTAAAACCACACAAACGCCATTAGGAAAGTCTAGCGGCCGCTGGATTGGGATGTTGCGCTTACGGAGTCAAGGTAGACAATGGGTTAGTGAAGCACTCAATGAATTGCAAAAACGACCGGAATTTAACAGTCTGGGTTTGCCAGAATTATGCAATTATTTAATCGAGCAAGGCAAACCGATCAAGGTGCTTTATATTCGCGGTAACTGGTTAGATGTTAATTCTTTAGATGATCTTGACCTTGCTTTTCAATTGAAACAATAGGAGTGGGGCATTGGGCATTGAGCATGGGGAATTCAGAGGTCGAAGTTCCGAGTTCAGAGGTCGAAGTTCCGAGTTCAGAGGCTGAAGTTCCGAGTTCAGAGGTCGAAATTCCGAGTTCAGAGGTCGAAGTTCCGAGTTCAGAGGCTGAAGTTCCGAGTTCAGAGGTCGAAATTCCGAGTTCAGAGGTCGAAGTTCCGAGTTCAGAGGCTGAAGTTCCGAGTTCAGAGGCTGAAGTTCCGAGTTCAGAGGTCGAAGTTCCGAGTTCAGAGGCTGAAGTTTCGAGTTCAGAGGTCGAAGTTTCGAGTTCAGAGGTCGAAGTTCCGAGTTCAGAGGTCGAAGTTCCGAGTTCTCAGGCTGAAGTTCCGGGTTTTGAGGTCGAAGTAATAATCTTTCCTATCAACTCTCTAGTCCCCAATCCCCGTTCCTCACTCCCTACTCCCTACTTTCCACTCCCCATCTCTTAATATGATCCAGGCAGAAGAATTTGTAGAAACTGCGCGTAATTTTGGCTTTGGGTGGTACACTGGCGTACCATGTTCCTTTCTCACGCCTTTTATTAACTACGTCATCAATGACGTTCAACTTAAATATATCTCCGCAGCCAATGAAGGAGATGCTGTAGCGATCGCAGCTGGAGCCGCAATTGCTGGTAAACCTGCTGTGGTGATGATGCAAAACTCTGGTTTGGGGAATGCAGTTAACCCGCTAACCTCCCTCACTTACATCTTTCGGATTCCATTGCTGCTGATTTGTACCCTGCGAGGCGATCGCGTGTTGCAAGATGAACCGCAACATCAATTAATGGGGCAAATCACAGAGAAATTGCTGCAAACAATGACTATACCTTGGGAATTTTTTCCCACAGATGCAGCACAAATAGAACCCGTTCTGCAAAGAGCCACAGGCTATATGCAACAAGAACGTTGTCCTTATGCTTTAATTATGCGTAAAGGAGCGATCGCCCCCCATGCCCTCACTCGTTCTTCTATCCCCGAACGAGAAAATAGTGCTAGCGCTCATATTCAGAAAAGCTTTTTTCGAGATAACAAAAAACAACGCATTTCTCGCAGCGAAGCATTAGCTCGGATTGTAGAACTTACCGATCCAGAAAACACTGTAGTAATTGCCACAACCGGATACACGGGACGCGAACTCTTTGCTAGTAAAGACAGCGCTAATCATCTTTATATGGTCGGCTCGATGGGCTGTGCTTCCTCAATGGGGTTAGGATTATCCTTAGCACGTCCAGACCTCAAGGTAGTAGTAATTGATGGTGATGGGGCAGCATTAATGCGAATGGGTAATTTTGCTACCATCGGCACTTATGGCGGTGCTAACTTGACCCATATTCTTTTAGATAATGAAGTCCACGATTCCACAGGCGCACAAGCCACCGTCTCTGCGGGTATTTCCTTTGCCAAAATTGCCGAAGCGTGCGGTTACGGCGTGACATTAGCCGGAGATGACCCCGCCCTTTTAGATGCTTTATTTACCGCAGATGCTAACACCAGACCTAAATTCGCTCATTTAAAAATCCGTCCCGGAACTTTAGAAAAGCTACCCAGACCCAACCTCACCCCGGAAGCAGTTTTACAACGCTTTATGAACCATATTGGTAATTCGTAATTAATAAATTCAAAGTACAAACTCTTAATTTATTAATAACAAACGACCAATGACCAATGACCAATGACCAATGACAAATGACAAATGACAAATGACAAATGACAAATGACAAAATGATTTTACTAAATCCCGGCCCCGTCAATTTGAGCGATCGCGTCAGAAACGCCCTGTTGCGTCCTGATTTGTGTCATCGTGAAGTAGAGTTTTCCCAACTTCAAACCAGAATCCGCGAACAATTACTTCAAGTTTATGGTCTTGGAAGCGATCGCTGGGCAGCAGTTCTCCTCACCGGTTCTGGAACCGCCGCGATGGAAGCGATGATCAGCAGTTTAGTCCCAAGCGATGGGAAATTACTAGTAATTGAAAACGGTGTATATGGCGAACGACTTTCCAAAATCGCCAAAATTCACGGTATTAATTACATCACACTTTCCCATCCTTGGGATGCCGAAATAGATATCAAGGCTTTAGTGAAACTCCTGGATGAAAACCCCGACATCACCCACCTTGCTGTCGTCCATCACGAAACTACTACCGGCCGCTTAAATAATTTGGCGGAACTTGCGCAAATTTGCCAAGAACGCCGCATCAAACTATTAGTAGATGCAGTCAGCAGCTTTGGTGCTGAGGAATTCAATTTTGCAGATTGGGGAATTACCGCTTGCGCTGCGACAGCGAATAAATGTCTGCATGGCGTCCCCGGAGTGTCTTTTGTCATCCTGCAACGGGATGCACTGCCGTCAGTAGACACAATTCCCCGCACCTTATATTTAGATTTAGCAACCTATTACCAGCAACAAGAACGAGGTGGCACACCTTTTACCCAATCAGTACAGACATTTTATGCCTTAACAGAAGCTTTGCAAGAAATGGCAGAAGCAGGGGGTTGGGGTGCTAGACACAGCCATTACAACCAACTTGCCAGCTTAGTTAGAGATGGGTTAGCCTCAATGGGAATTAAACCTTTACTTCCTCTTGGCACTTCATCCGTTGTCTTGAATGCCTACTACTTGCCAGACGGTTTCAGATATGAAGAATTTCACGACGAATTGAAAGCACGAGATTATATAATTTATTCTGGACAAGGAAATTTAGCTCAATCAATCTTCAGAGTATCAACAATGGGAGCCATTACCCAAGCCGACATGGAACGCTTTGTTGGCGTTGTTAAACAAATTATTGGTAATTCGTAATTAAAGTGAGTTCTCTCGTTCCCATGCTTTGCATAAAAACGAGGAACAAATTACGAATTACGAATTACGAATTATTTTAACAGGGCATCAAATCTCCCTATTACTGCCATATCTTCTTCATCTAACTCTGCCGGAATCCCACTGCGAATCAATTCCGAAAAGTCTTCATTGGGAATCATCACAGTCAACGTGTACAAGCGAGTAGAACCAGTATTTTTAATCAAATGAGTACCAGTGGGAGGCACTAATAAACTATCTCCAGCTTTGATCTTGGCACTCTTGCCGTCACATATAGCGATCGCTTTCCCTTTGAGAACGAAAAACATTTCCACCGCCCACTGATGGCGATTTGGGGGTGTTTGTCCACCAACATCAAAAATTTCTATGCAGCAAGTCAAAGAAGTATTAGCATTTGTTGAATCGAAGATAATTGCTAATCGATTCGAGGCGTCGGGACTGATGCGATATACTTGGTAATCTTTGCTAGATTTGATAACCGGAATTACACAACGAGTAGCGTACATTTATTTATCCCCTCTGAAGTTATCGATGGGTATGAAAATTCCTAAAATCCGAGTCCTGAATCACAAAATTTTAGATTTTAGATTTTAAATTTTAGATTTTGGATTAAACGCTCACACCGTAACCCTCCGGGGAAGCAAGCTACGCGTAGCGTTCCGCAGGAAAGTCCAAAATTTAAAAAAGTCTGAAAGCAAGGGAATTTAAACGCGAGAACAAATCTAAAATCTAAAATTCTTAATCGTTCGCGCAGCGTCCCGTAGGGAAGAAAGAGCATTAATGCATGGGATCAATCTAAAATCTAAAGTCCAAAATCCAAAATTGATTCACTCCTCACCATTTTGCAGCGCTGTTAAAATTCCTTGCGAGTCAGTGACAAAACCGAAGCATTGCTTGACATTATACAATGTCGCCAGCCAACAATATTCAGGAGAAGTAGTAGCGGTGCAATCTTTAACCAACACGCAGTCATATCCTAAGAAGTTCGCATCACATAAGGTGGTTAGCACACATTGATCGGCATTAACACCAGCAAAAAATAATGTTGTCTTTCCCAAATTCCGCAAGATACTATCTAATGGTGTATCTAAGAACGCACTCATACGATATTTATCCACACGAATATCTTCGGGTATCTGTTCTAGCTCGTCTACTACTGCCGCAGCCCAACTACCTGCCATGAGTACTCTAGCACCATTGCTTGGTAGTGGATCGCCCAATCCCACACCTTCCCCTGTGGGATTATAGACGTGGCGCGAACTAGCACTAATATTGAGCAAGTCGGGACGATTCCCCCAATTTATCCAAATGACTGGAACACCAACCTCACGCAGTTCTGGAAGTAAGTTGTTTAAAGGTTCAATAGGCTGACGCGCTGGAGTTACATCCACGCCGATATGCGCTAACCAACCATCAGGGTGACAGAAGTCGTTTTGCATATCAATGACGAGGATAGCAGCTTTTGCCAAGTCTAGGCGCAGGGTTTTAGTTTCTGTTGATAAGATAACGGGTTGTGGGGGCTTTTGAGGACGAGTGATATCTGCGATCGCATCATTCACTGTCCACGCATTTGGTGGAACTCCCAATGTCCGTAATGGTAAATTCATAAAATTCTAATGCCCAACACCATTTTCTATTTTGTAACTTGAAATTTGGTTGAGAATACAATTACTTAATTAAGGTTAAATATGGCGAATTTCACTATCCAGAATGTTTTGATTGCCCTCAGTGATGATTATGCAACGGTAGATGTACAGATTGTAGATGGTGCGATTGTAGCCATTGCCCCCAATCTACAAGTAATTGGCACTGCCATAGATGGCAAAAATAAACTACTGCTACCTGGCTTTTTCAATGCCCACACCCACTCATCAGAGATGTGGCAACGCGGGATCATGTCAGTTTTCCCTTTAGAATTATGGTTAGCGGAACTCTATGATTTTGCCCCCCTCGATCCCGAACAAGTTTATCTCAGCGCCTTGGGAACGGCGGTAGAAACCTTACTTTCCGGCGGGACGAGTGTAGTAGATCACCTGGTGTTAATTCCCGGACTTGAGTTAGAAACGATCGCCATTGCCACTCGTGCTTACAGAGAAGTGGGAATTCGTGCTTTTATCGCCCCCTTAATTCAAGATGAATCCCTCAGCGCAGGTATGCCATCTGGAGAATCAGCCCAAACTCATGAACCTTATTTTCGCTCAACTGCGGCAACATTGGAAATCATCGAAGAAGCAGTAAGGCAATTTCATCGCCCAGATGAGGGTATAAATATTTTAGTTGCACCAACAGGTATTCAATTGTGTACTGATGCTTTATTTGAAGGGTGTACTGAGTTAAGCGATCGCTACAATCTTTGTCGTCACTCCCATTTACTCGAAACCAGGGCACAGGAAAAACTCGCTCAAGAAAAGTACGGTTGTACTGCTGTGGAACATTTAAAAAGAATCGGATATTTGAGCGATCGTACAACACTTGCCCATTGCGTTTGGTTAAATGATGCTGATATCGCCATCCTCGCCGAAACTCAATCTACAGTCGTCCATAATCCCTTAAGTAATCTGCGTTTAGGTAGTGGCATCGCCCCAATTTTAAAATATCGCCAAGCTGGAGTAAATGTAACTTTTGGTTGCGATGGTGCTTCTAGTAATGACTCTCAAGATTTGCTAGAAGCCATCAAAATGGGTTCTATCTTGCACAACGTTACAGACTCAGATTATCAACACTGGATTACGCCCAGACAAGCAGTGGAAATGGCATCTTTGGGAGGCGCAAAGGGGCTGAATATAGCAGATAAACTCGGTTCTTTAACTGTAGGTAAACAAGCCGATTTGGTACTTTATGATCTCACAAATTTATCATTATTACCCCGTACAGATCCTATTGGTTTGCTAGTTTTAGGGCGTCCTACTAATGTTATCGATAGTGCTTGGGTTAATGGTAAGCAAATTGTTGCTAATGGCAAAATTACCACAATTAACGTTGATGGATTACGACAAGAATTATTTAATCGTAGTCAATGGGAGACAAAACGCAAGTCTGAAACCGTCGCGCAAATTGAGTCTCATTATCGCACGGTTATGGGGTTGTAAAATACATAGCACATATAATATTTGAAAACTTAGCACTTATTACTCCTACCTACGTTAAATCACTTAGCGATTTGGGAACCCTAAGAAAAGAACTTAATTGTTTGAATAACAAAAAGCTTGGAAGAACGTATGAGTCAAGTATGGTATCACGTTTACACTTTTAACGGTAACTCTAGCTGGTTCGGTGGTGTACGCTCCATTTCCTTCAACCCAATTCGTCAAATTGTTGCTTTTGGAAGTGATGACAATACCATTAAATTATTGGATCTCAAAAATGGTCAAGTTTTGCCTAATCCATTTGGGTATACAAAATCTGTTCGCTCTATTGCCTTTACTTCTAAAGGAAACGGTTTAATTAGTAGTGGTGATGATGCAATTATTAGAGTTTGGGATTTGACGACATTTCAAGAATTATTGACTTTTAACTCTCACTCTAAGGCAGTTACGTCTGTTGCATTAGTTCCTAATTATAACTACATTGTGAGTGGAAGTGACGATCATACGGTCAAAATTTTCAGTTTAAAGGAAATAAAAGAAATTAAAACTCTTAGAGGACATTCTAGTTATGTACAATCTGTTGCGGTAAGTTCTGACGGTGAATTAATCGCAAGTGGTGGTTGCGACCATAAAGTTAAGATTTGGAAAACTAATACATATGAAGAAGTTTTTTCTTTTGAGGTTCATTCAAATAATGTACGTGTAGTTGCATTCAGTCCTGATGGAAAAACACTTGCTAGTTGTGATGATGATGGAGACATAATTTTGTGGGACTTACAAATTGGATTATCTAAATGCACTATCCAAGGATATTCTAAAAGCGTGCGTAGTTTAAGTTTCAGTTCTAATGGCCAGTTCCTTATAAGTGGTGGTGATGATGGATACATTAAAATTTGGCATTTGATAACAGGTACTCTAGCTTCTTCTTTTCATGCCCACTCAGCAGGAGTCAGTTCGGTTACTTTCTGTCTCAATAATCAAGTAATTTTAAGTAGTAGCTGGGATAAGACAGTTAAACTATGGGTTCTTGAAACAGCAATTCCAAAGCCTCCAAAAGTTGGTTTATTTGAAAGGATTTTTGGCAAAAAGCAGCCTGAGCCAGAACTTGTTTCATCATTGCCCAATTTTATTCTTCAGCAAGTTCGAGGAAGCAATCAGGAAGTAAACCAGCCCACTATTACTTCTGTTAGCAGCAACTTTGAAACCGAAGCTTATACCTTTCGATGGGAAGCTTCCCAACTTCCTATCAGGAATCCCGAATTATCTTTAGAGGATTGGCATCGCTTATTGAAAGAGTGGAAATGCAAGGAAGAAGAACGAAAAAAGGGACAACGTGCAAAAGAGAGGCTTCGCCTGCGAGAGGAACGTTTGAAATTAGAAAAACAAAAGGAAGAACGTCTCAGAAATAAGCAGCAATTGCAGACACAGAAACTTAGACAAGAACAGCAAAAGCAAGAGGAGCGATCCAAAAAAGTAAGCCAGCACCAGACTAGCAATAATTCTTGGGGTAACAGTAACAGTAACAGTACATCTAAGTCTTGGACTACAAACAATTCCTGGGGCAATAATTCATCCAACAAGTCAAGTGGAAAAGTTTACGTGCAGGGTTATCGTCGTAAGGATGGAACTTCGGTTGAAGGATATTGGCGTAACAAATAGGTGAAGATGGAGTATTGTTTTGAACACTGGTGTGAGCGATTGCACTTCTGTTACCCATTGTTTGTGGTTAAAAATCCACAAAGCTAATTATGCTTTTACAGATGAGTAAATTTCACAATTGGTTTTGGGAAATCAAAGAGTGCGGACAAGGGCCTCATTACTACTTCAGTGCCACTTTTGCTCCGTCTGATGCTGAACGCCTTGCGGCTTTGGTGCGGCAGCATCCACTGTCTGGTTTTGAGCACTGCTACTTTGTTGGCAAATTAATCAATGCGCCATGTGGAAATTCCAATACTCCAGGTTCTTACGATTTGTATGTTGACCAGAGCAACTATGCTGAAGTTATGTTGGGTATACAAAGAGATGAGCCTACAGGGGAAATGCACCTTATTTCCTAACAAAAACTAATAAGGATTTCAAAGTCATCTATACAAGTG